>CAKARM010000006.1:0-18683 GCA_916720585.1 uncultured Neisseria sp. | reverse complement strand
TCGGTTCCGTACTATCTGTACTGTCTGCGGCTTCATCGCCTTGTCCTGATTTAAATTTAATCCACTATATATGAACCTCGTTACCTTTTAATTTTGAATAATCTGCCCCAGCTGATGAGAAAGAGGGGATAGCGCGGCTGACTTGGTCATATTGGTTTTGCGGGTTATGCGGATTTTTTGCTTTCAAATGCCGCTATTTGTCAGCGTGTTATTTTGTGTTCGTTCTTTGTCTTTCAGACGACCTCTGATGGTAAGAGGTTGTCTGAAAACAGCTTACCAAGACAGATAGAACATGGTTTTGGCAAAAAATACGATGAACAGCATATGAGAAAACACGACGGCGTGGATGTATTTGGACCAGCCGACGGTCAGGGTGCGCCGTGCCATTTTGACGACGGCGATGGCGAAATGGACGAGGACGCTGACTGCCAACAGGATTTTGAGGGTGAGGAGCGTGCCGAATGAGGTGGCGAAGGGTTGGCTCAAAAAGGGCAGGTATCGGTTGAATACCATGACGATGCCGCTGATGAAAAGCGTAATGACGACGGGCGGCATAACGCGGACGGCGCGGTAGGACATGGCGCGTTCGACTTCGCGGCGTGATTCGCGTGAGACGCGGCCAGTGTGCATGACGGACAAAACCAGCATTTCGAAAAATACGCCGCCGACAAAGGCGATGGCGCAAAAGAGGTGGATGATGTGGGCGATGGCGTAGAGACTCATGACCGTGTTCCGAAGTGGATATTCAGGCGAAATTGTATCATCAGTCGGGCAGTTTCAGACGACCTTTTCCTTATTGTCGGCTCAATAGTCGGTGTCGCTCGGGATGTGCAAAGAAGCCATTTTGTTTATTAGGGCAGTTCGATAGTTAAGGAGCAAAATAGTTTTCAAATCTGGTAATAAAATCGGGTATTTTATTTAACATATCGGTCTATTTTAAAGTTAACCCCCTATACACTATACTGTTGCCACATTTCATGATGATGAAGAGGAAAAGATGAATAAATTATTGTCTCTATTGGCTGTATGTTTGGCGATTGTGCCGTTGTCTGCATGTAAACAGGAGGTTTCGGAGAAACCGGCAGCAAAGCAAGAAAAAGCGGCTTCTGTTGTTATTCGTCCTGAATTGAATTGGGATACCCCTAAATTAACCAGTAATGTTTGGAAAATCAGCAAATCGGGGCAGCCGGATTCTTATTTGGTCGGTACCATCCATATCGGTAAGCCCAATGCCACCTTGTCTCAAGATGCAAAGAATCTGCTGGCATCTGTCGAACAGTTGGTTACCGAGGCCGATATGCTGCCCCAGCTCAATGATGAAGAGATAGCGAAATATCAAGAGTTTATGCAAAAAATTTATAGTCAAGATTCTTTGAAATTCAAGTTGGGTGATAAGAATTTTGAACTGTTGCAACAGGATTTTATGAAAAGTCCGGAGTTGGCTCAGATGGCACCGTACATCGACCACATGCATCCTTGGGCGGTGTTGCTGTTTGCTTTAAGTATTTATCCGCCTGAATACAGCAACCAGACGGGTGTGGATATTTTGCTGTCGAAAGCGGCACAAGAGTCCGGCAAAACACGCCTTGCTTTAGAGGATGTGATGGATTTCTCTCGAATTTTTGCCAGTCAGCCGGAAAAGTTGATGATTAAAATGTTGACATTGAGAACGAATGAAGAGTATGCCGATCGGGAAACCAAACGTCTTTTCAATGCCTATGAGAAAGGAAAGTTCGAGGATTTACCTTTGGTGCAAACTGAATTCGAAAAGGAATTTGCTCAAAAGTATCCCGATACTATTCCCGCTTTATCTTGGGTACGCAGCGATTTGCTGATTAAGCGCAATCAAAGTTGGTTGCCGAAAATCAAAGAGATATCTGCTAAAAAGAAAACGGTTTTTGCCGTAGGCATCATGCACCTGATGTCTGAACAAGGCTTGATTGAGAAGTTGCGCAAGGAGGGTTATCAGGTGACGCCGGAGCCTTCAATCTTGATGTGGTAAAGCGTAAAACGTCGTCTGAAAAAGGTTTCAGACGACGTTTTATAATGAAAAATTGGAGAAGCCGACCGCTGTATAGTGGATTAAAATTAAATCAGGACAAGGCGACGAAGCCGCAGACCGCTTATAAATAAAGGGATTGTGCAATTGAAAACTGTATGATTTCAAATTGTAAATTACTCTTTTAAATGACGTTTGGTTTTTAAAACGACCGTTTGTTAGAAAGTTAAGACGGGCGCATTTTTAGATAATAAGATACGGGAAATAATCACAGGGGAATAAAATGTTATTGCTAGTATTGTTTTGCATGATACTTTGCCTGCTTGTAATTGCTGCCTTTATCGTGGCATCAATTCGCAGAAAACGGTTTGCTTACGATGTCAGCCGCGATTACGAATACGGTCAATTGCCCAAGTCGGCGACAGTCAGTTTGCGTGAGGGCGAACTGATCTTGCCCGACACCATCGGCGCGAATGATACGGTAATCGCCAGAATCAACGTGAAATCAGGTTGGCTGGGCAGATTGGTGATGCCTTGGATCGGCGTCAAAACCAACCGCGGGGAATGGCGGGCGTATGTCGAACATGGCGGCAACGGCGCGCGCTACCTCAATTTGACCGATACCTTCGACGACGGCAGCAGAAAAATTACATTAAGCGGCAACCGCGTGTTCCTGCCTGATCAGGAAGTCGAATTGTCGGTTTATCCGCGCGAGTGTTTGAGCGGTAAAAAAATCCTGGTCCTTGCGCCCCATGCGGATGATGCGGAATTGGCGGCTTACGGATTATATGAAAAACATGCTGCCGATACGTTGGTGGTTACGATTACCGCAGGGGAGGGCGGCAGCTTCCATTACAACAATCTGTATGCGCGCAATCCCGAGCAAATGCAGGCGCAGTATCTGCAAAAGGGCAGGATGCGCGTATGGAACAGCCTGACCGTGCCGCTTTTGGCAGGCGTGTCGTCTGAAAACATTTTGCAGCTCGGCTATTTTGACAGCACATTGCAAGTCATGAAGCAGAATCCCGATGCCGATGTGAAGTCGACCAAACTGGATACGGCGGATGTCAATCTGTTCCGCCGTGCCAATACCTCGCCTTTGTCCAAAGGCTTGAACGGCGGCTCGAATTGGCGCGGTTTGGTCAATAATCTGGCCTATATTATCGAAACCTTCCAGCCCGACATCATCGTCAGCCCGTCGCCCAATATTGATGCACACAAAGACCATCAATATACGACGATTGCTGCGGTTGAGGCGTTGAAACAATTGGATTATCGGAAAGGCTCGCTGTTTTTGCATACGCTGCATTTTTTGAGCGACGATTTCCCGATCGGCAAGTCCGGCTCGATGTTGAGCCTGCCGCCGATGTTCGGTCAGCCGTTCCATTTCCACTCCGTTTATTCCCTGCCTTTGAACAAAGAAGAGCAGAACCGCAAACTGCTGGCGCTGGACGCGATGAACGATATCCGCCCCAACGCCAACGGGTATGCGGACTGGAAAACCATGATATTCCGCGGCTTGAACGGCTTGCGCCATCATGTATTTGATATAGATAGGGATTTGGTCAACCGTTTTGTCCGCAGCAATGAGTTGTTTTACGTTGTTCCTGTCAGTGATGTGCATCAGGAAGACAGTTATCAAAAAATCGTCCAATGCGGCTGATTGGGGCGGGTTTCAAATCATTGCCTGCCTGAATGTCGGATAAAAAGAGAAATTGAGCGAAGTTCCGGCAACGGGTGAGACCATGCCACATACGTTGGCAGTTGATATACAAAGGTCGTCTGAAAACCTATAATGGCAAGGATTTCACACCTGTTGCCCGCCATGCCGATTTACTTTATTTCCGATTTGCACCTGAGCGAATCCCATCCCGAATTGACCGAATTGTTTCTGCGCTTTATGCGTGAAAAAGCACCGCAGGCGCATTCGGTTTATATTTTGGGGGATTTGTTTGATTTTTGGATAGGCGATGACGAGCAATCCGAATTGACCCAAACCGTCGCGCAAGCGATTCAATCCGTCGTGCAGCGCGGGGTTGAATGTTTCTTTGTACACGGCAATCGGGATTTTTTGATCGGGAAGCAATTTGCAGCGCAATCCGGTATGAAGTTGCTGCCCGAATATGCGGTGGTCGATTTATACGGCAGCTCTGCCTTGATTTGCCACGGAGATACTTTGTGTATCGATGATGCGCGTTATCAGAAGTTCAGAAAGGTTGTTCACCAAAAATGGCTGCAACGCCTGTTCCTAAGCCTGCCGCTTGCCCTGCGCCTGAAAATCGCCCGTAAAATACGCCGCACCAGCAAGCAGGGCAAACAATATAAAGCTGCCGAAATCATGGACGTCCAGCCGCAATTCACCGCAGACATTGTGCGTCGGCATCGTGTCCAACTGTTGATTCACGGACACACCCACCGTGAGCATATCCATCAGGAAGACGGCTTTACCCGTATCGTGTTGGGGGATTGGAAGAGCGATTACGCTTCCATACTGGAGGTTGACGAACAAGGTTTTCGGTTTGTTCCTTTATAAATTTGCGGGGCGGTGGCGAGTAAAAATACAGGGGCTTGGGTTCAAGCTTTCATCTCGGTACGATATTTCAACTGTTCCGTATGGTTTGAATATGATTTGAATCACTAAAACATCGTCTCTTGTAAAACAGCTTCACTTTAAAGTCATCATCAAAAAGGTCGTCTGAAAACCCTGAGATTTGGGTTTTCAGACGACCTTTCACTTTCTCAACTCAACATCAGAATTTCGCTTGCAGCCTCAACCAAGCGGTACGGCCGGGTTCGTTGACGCGCAAGGTTTGCGTGCCTGCTGAAGGGTCGCCGCCTTTGCTGACGAATTCGGCGTAGGTTTTGTTGAACACGTTGTCTATACCGGCTTGCAAGGTGGCGTATTTGCTGAATTTCCAGCCGGCATTGAGCGAGAGTACGCCGAAGCCGGAAGAGGCGCCGATGTCCTGTCCGACGATATTGCCTTGACCTTTGCTGTAACGGTTTTGCTTGGCCACAACGCGCCATAACGCGCCTGCGCTGAATTTGCCGTTGTCGAATGCGAGGGTGTTGTTCCACTCGAGCGGTGGGGTTTGCGCCAAAGGTTTGCCGTCGGTACGGTTTTTGCCGTGGGTGTAGGCGAGGCTGCTGCCGATTTCCCAATTGGGTGCAAACGTCCATTTGACTTCGGCTTCGCCGCCGAAACGAGAGGCTTTAACGTTGCGTACGCCTAAATCCGTGCCTTGGCGTTCGAGTATGATGAAGTTTTTGACATCGCTGCCGAATACGGATACGGAGGCATGGAGGTTGGGACGTTTCCAGATGATGCCCGCATCGATTTGGCGGTTTTGTTCGGGATGGATGATTTTCTTTTTGGCGCGCAGACGTTCCCAGTAGTCGGGCGAGCGTTCGGCGATACCGAATCCGGCGTAGTATTTCAAGCCGTTATCCGTATCACGTTCCCAACGTAAGAAACCGGAATTCAAGTTGAATTTCTGATGTTTCAAAGCGGGATCGGTAACATCTGCGGAATCGTAATGCGCTTTGACACGGTCGTGGCGCAAGCCTGCTACCCAACGTTGTTTGGCGGTTTGCTGCCAAGCGGCTTCGGTGAAAACGCCCCATTGTTTGAAACTTTGATTGGGCATGTAGGGCTTGTGGCGGTAACCGTCGCCGCCGCGTTCCATACGGGCGACGTGTACGTCGTCCATATAATCTACGCCGGTTTGCAGGTTGAGGTTATCCCAATTGAAGGTGGCTTTCAGACGACCTGTGTCGGTATTGCGTTTGGGGTTGTTGGCGTTTTTAATCTGTTTGCCTGCCGGATTGCGGATGGTGCGCAGGCTGTATGTGTCCATGACGTGGTCGATTTCGCTTTCACCGTAGCGCAATTCGAGTTCGCTGAACCAAGGGGTGAGGTTGCGCTGGGTAAAGCGGACGTTCCATGCGTCGCGGTCGAATTTGCTGCCGTCCATCATGCGGTCGGCGTAGGCGACTTTGGCCCTGCTTCGTTCGTATGTGCCGGCGATGGTGGTGTTTTCGGTCGGGGTGATGCCCAGTTGCAGCATTTGGCTGTCGCGTTTGAAATGGGAGTGGACGCTCTTGCCTGAGCCGTCTTTGTAGTCGCCGGCTTTGTTATGGGAAATATTGCTGCGGACGTAGGCGTATTTGCCGCCGAACTCGGCTTCAAGCGAACCGTCGCGGCGGTCGTTGCTGCCTGCGGTCAGGGAGGCATTGATGTTGTAAGGTTTTTCGCTGAAATCAGGGTCTTTGCGGATGAATTGTACCGAGCCGCTGACCAAACCCATGCCTTGGGTTACGGTTTGCGGGCCTTTGGTAACGACGACTTTGTCGAAAGAATTCGGGTGGATGTAGGCAGTCGGCGGATCCATACGCATGCTGCAGCCGCCGTAAATAAACTGGTCGTCTGCGTTAATCGACAGGCGCGAACCGCCCAAACCTCGGAACAATGGATCGCCCGAGCTTCCGCCTTTGCGGATGATGCTCATGTTGGGCACGGATTGTAAAAGGTCCGCACCGTCTCCGGCAGGGAGGGGTTGCAAAGCAGCTTTGGGGTTGAAAGTAACGCTATTGGCTTTTTGTTGTTGTGTGCCGGTGACGGTAACGGGGGAAAGGATAACAGTTTCTTCGGGAACAGGGTCTGTGTCCGCCCAAGCCTGGGAGACGGCTAAGGCAATCGGCAGAAGGAGTAGCTGGTGTTTCATTCTTAGAGCTCCTTTTATTGGTTTAGTTCATTGGGCGTAGTTAATTACTACTTTGGTAGTATAAAGAATGTCAGGCAGTTTGTGAGTAAGAAAACGGTTTTATTTAATTTAAGTCAATATTTTCGAGGCATAATTAAATTATTTGAATAATAGTAATAATCGTGTTGATTAATTGCCTGCTTTTCCATCTGGCAGGAAGAAGGGATAAGGCTGTTACAGGGATAAAGAGGGTGGTGTTCGGGAGCGGGATGCAAATCTGTTTTGGCGTGCTGAGACGGCGTGTCCCTTGGCATTCCGTTTACAGTCATTACGATATTTCAAACAGCAAAAAGGTCGTCTGAAAATTTTTCAGACGACCTTGGTTTTAACGGGAAACTCCTGACAAACGATACCGGCGGGTTTATTTAAACCAACCCCTGACGCGCTCCAGCCCGCCGAAATTGATGCAGGCATCGGCGACTGCCTGCGCTTTCGGTTTGGCGCGGTAAGCCACGCCTACGCCCGCTTCTTTGAGCATCGGAATATCGTTCGCACCGTCGCCCATCGCCAAAACCTGATGCGGCTGCAATCCGAGGCGGTCGCGGTATTCGCGCAATAAATCCGTCTTTGCCTGCGCGTCGATGATTCTGCCTTTCAGACGACCCGTCAGCTTGCCGTTTTCAATTTCCAAAACATTGGCGTGTTGGTATTCGAAGCCGAGGCGTTGTTGCAGCCTTTCGGTGAAAAACGTGAATCCTCCCGACACCAGCATGAATTTCACGCCGTGCGCCTTGCATTCGTCCAACAAAAATTCCGCGCCGGGCGAGAGCCGCAAAACGTTTTCATAAACCTCCGCCAAAATCCGCTCGTCCAATCCCGCCAACAGGGCGACGCGGCTGCGCAAAGACTGCTCGAAATCCAATTCACCGCGCATCGAGCGTTCGGTAATTTCCGCCACGCGGTCTTTCAAGCCGACGCCCGCCGCAATTTCATCGACGCATTCAATGGTAATCAGCGTCGAATCCATATCGCTGACAATCAGCCCGAGTTCGCCAAACGCCCTATCGGGCAAAACGGCGTGGTCGATTTGACGGCTGTCCAGCAACGCCGCGTCTGCCCCGCTTAAAGCAAACCCTTCTTCAACGATAAAACGCATACGTTTTTCATCGGCGTAATCAGGCTCGGGCAGGCGGGAGAGGAGGGCGGAAGGCAGGGCTTCGGCGGAGGGGAATTGGAGGACGAGGGCGTGCGGCATGGCGGTGGCTCAAAAAATGCGGATTATATAGTGAAACAGCGAAAAATGTTACGGCACCCAAGCCGTATTTTCGGAAATGATTTCAAACGCAGACGGCAGTATGTGTAAGGCAATACAGGGAGGAAATGCCGAATTGTCGGCTTGCCTATTGCCAGTCCACTGAAAATTCGCTATAAGGGGATTATATGGAATATATTAACATTTATATACAGACAACCTAAAAAAGGATTCAGAGATGAAAATCGGTATCCCACGCGAGTCATTATCCGGCGAAACCCGCGTCGCCTGTACGCCTGCCACCGTTGCCTTGTTGAGCAAACTGGGCTTTGAAACCGTTGTCGAAAGCGGCGCAGGTTTGGCGGCGAGTTTGGACGATGCCGCTTACCAAACAGCAGGCGCGACCGTTGCCGATAAAGCGACGGTTTGGGCCTGCCCTTTGATTTATAAGGTCAACGCGCCGTCCGAAGGCGAGCTGCCGCTGCTCAAAGAAGGGCAGACCATCGTCAGCTTCCTGTGGCCGCGCCAAAACGAGGCTTTGGTGGAAGCCTTGCGCGCCAAAAAAGTGAACGCGTTGGCGATGGACATGGTGCCCCGTATTTCCCGAGCGCAGGCTTTGGACGCTTTGTCTTCGATGGCAAACATCAGCGGCTATCGCGCCGTGATTGAAGCCGCCAATGCTTTCGGCCGTTTCTTCACCGGTCAAATCACCGCCGCCGGCAAAGTGCCGCCCGCGCAGGTTTTGGTGATTGGCGCCGGTGTGGCAGGTTTGGCGGCAATCGGTACGGCAAACTCGCTCGGCGCAGTGGTGCGCGCGTTCGATACCCGCTTGGAAGTGGCGGAACAAATCGAATCGATGGGCGGTAAGTTCCTGAAACTCGACTTCCCGCAAGAATCGGGCGGCAGCGGCGACGGCTACGCTAAAGTGATGAGCGACGAATTTATCGCCGCCGAGATGAAGCTCTTTGCCGAGCAGGCGAAAGAGGTGGACATCATCATCACCACCGCCGCCATTCCGGGCAAACCTGCGCCCAAGCTGATTACCAAAGAAATGGTGGAAAGCATGAAATCCGGCTCCGTCATCGTCGATTTGGCGGCGGCGACGGGCGGCAACTGCGAACTGACCAAACCGGGCGAATTGTTCGTAACCGACAACGGCGTGAAAATCATCGGCTACACCGACATGGCAAACCGCCTTGCCGGACAGTCTTCCCAGCTTTACGCCACCAACTTGGTGAACCTGACCAAGCTGTTAAGCCCGAACAAAGACGGCGAAATCACGCTGGACTTCGAAGACGTGATTATCCGCAACATGACCGTTACCCGCGACGGCGAAATCACCTTCCCGCCTCCGCCGATTCAAGTTTCCGCCCAGCCGCAGCAAACGTCGTCTGAAAAAGCCGCGCCTGCCGCCAAGCCCGAGCCGAAACCCGTTCCCCTGTGGAAAAAACTTGCGCCCGCCGTCATCGCCGCCGTGTTGGTGCTGTGGGTCGGCGCGGTTGCCCCCGCCGCATTCTTGAACCACTTTATCGTGTTCGTCCTCGCCTGCGTCATCGGCTACTACGTCGTCTGGAACGTCAGCCACTCGCTGCATACCCCGCTGATGTCCGTAACCAACGCCATCTCCGGCATCATCGTCGTCGGCGCACTGCTGCAAATCAGCCAGGGCAACGGTTTCGTGACCCTGCTTGCGTTCATCGCCATCCTGATTGCCAGCATCAACATCTTCGGCGGCTTCTTCGTAACGCGTCGGATGTTGAACATGTTTAGGAAAGGGTAAACCATGACTTTAGCCTATTGGTGCATCCTGATCGCATCGCTGCTGCCGCTGTTTTGTTCCTTCATCGCCAAAGCGCAGGGTGGTTTTCAGCCGTCGGACAACCGAAATCCGCGCGATTTCCTCGCCCGCACGCAAGGTTTGTCGGCGCGCGCCAATGCCGCCCAGCAAAACGGTTTTGAAGTATTCGCCCCGTTTGCCGCCGCCGTTTTGGTGGCACACGCCACAGGCAATGCCGCGCAAGCGACCATCAACCTTTTGGCCATATCGTTCATCGCCTTTCGCATTGCTTATATTTTCAGCTATCTGAAAGACAAACCGAGCCTGCGTTCGGCAATGTGGACGGGCGGATTTGTCTGCACCATCGGGCTGTTTGTAGCCGCTGTCTGACAGCGGGGTCGTCTGAAAACGAGTGCAGCGAGTTTCGCTAAAACGAATGCAGCGGGTTTTCAGACGACCTGGAAGCCAGTTTTCGAATATGAGGATTTCGACCATGAAAGCAAAATGCCTGTGCGGCAACGTATCTTTAGAAGTGGAACACGACAAACACGTCCATGCCTGCCATTGCGGGATGTGCCGCATTTGGGGCAGCGGCGCGACGTTTTCGCTGATTGCCGCCAAGCCGCCTAAAATCGACGGCGGTGAAAACATCGCCCGCTACCATTCGTCCGAATGGGCGGAACGCGCGTTCTGCAAAAACTGTGGTACCCACCTGTTCTACCATTTCCTGCCGAACGACAGCTATTTCGTCTTTGCCGGACTGTTTGCCGACAACGCCGATTTCAAATTGGAAGAGCAGATTTTCATCGACGCCAAAGCCCCGTATTACGAACTGGCAAACGACACGCCCAAGCTGACCGAAGAAGAATTTTTGGCACAATTTGGCGGCGAATAGGAAATCCGATACAGAGGTCGTCTGAAAACCCTCATTTCAGATTTTCAGACGACGTTGAATCAACCGCCCCGATAGTCGGAGAACCCTATGAACCTGTCCCCCGAACAAACCGCCGCCCAACTGCGCTGCCCGCATGACGAAGCGGGAACAGCGTTCGGGCAGATGATGAACCTGCGCAACCTGACACAGATTCTCGGTTCGTTTGAAGCGGTGCAACTGCAAAACGGAGACCGCATCCTAGAAACGGGTTGCGGCAACGGCGGGCTGCTCGGCTACATTTTGTCGCAGGCAGAAAACCTGCATTACACAGGTTTGGAAATTTCCCCGTTGATGCACGCACAGGCGCAGGCATTCAATGCCCCGTTTCTCGAAGCAGGGCTGGCGGATTACCGGCTGTACGACGGCGGCGCGCTGCCTTTTGCCGATGAAAGCTTCGACAAAATCGTTTCCGTCAATACCGTCTATTTTTGGGACGACGCACCAAGCGCGCTTTCAGAACTGAGCCGCGTGCTGAAATCCGGCGGGCGGCTATGCCTGAATTTTTGCGAAAAAGACTTTATGGCGAAACTGCCGTTTGCCGCGCACGGCTTCGCGCTCTATGATGCCGCCGACATCCGCTCTCTGTCGGGAAACCTGCCGTTGCGCTGCATTCGGGAACAGCGAAGCCGCGATTGGGCGGTCAGCAAAAGCGGCAATCTGGTGCGGAGGGAGTTTGTCATAGTCGTCTTTGAAAAATACTAAGCATCAGGGTCGTCTGAAAACCCGAAATTCAGTTTTCAGACGACCCGATTAAAAAACACAGTTACTTTCACAAATAATTGGAGAATCACCATGTCTTCAGGACTCGTTACAGCGGCGTACATCGTAGCCGCGATACTGTTCATCTTCTCGCTGGCGGGGCTGTCCAAGCAGGAAACCGCCAAGCAGGGCTGTTATTCCGGCGTCGCCGGGATGGCGGTCGCCTTGTTCGTTACCGTGTTTTCCGAAAACACCCACGGACTGGGCTGGATCATCATCGCCATGCTGATTGGCGCCGCCATCGGAATCTACAAAGCTAAAAAAGTAGAAATGACCGAAATGCCCGAGCTGATTGCGCTTTTGCACAGCTTCGTCGGCTTGGCAGCCGTTTTGGTCGGCTTCAACAGCTATATCGCACCAGGCAACGTTTCGCACGATATGCACACCATCCATCTGGTCGAAGTCTATTTGGGCATCTTCATCGGCGCCGTAACCTTTACCGGCTCGCTGGTCGCGTTCGGCAAGCTCAACGGCAAAATCAGCAGCGCGCCGCTGCAACTGCCCGCCAAACACAAGCTCAACCTCACCGCATTGGTTTTATCCTTTATCCTGATGCTGGTGTTCGTATCCGTTGACGGCAGCGGCTTCATCCTGATCCTGATGACCCTGATCGCCCTCGCATTCGGCTGGCACTTGGTCGCCTCCATCGGCGGCGCAGATATGCCCGTGGTCGTGTCCATGCTGAACTCCTACTCAGGCTGGGCGGCCGCAGCGGCAGGCTTCATGCTCTCCAACGACCTGCTCATCGTTACCGGCGCGCTGGTCGGCTCCAGCGGCGCGATTCTGTCCTACATCATGTGTAAAGCCATGAACCGCTCCTTCATCTCCGTCATCGCAGGCGGCTTCGGTACCGACGGCTCAGCCACAGCCTCAGGCAGTCAAGAAGTCGGCGAATACCGCGAAGTCAAACCCGCCGAAGTCGCCGAAATGCTCAAAAACGCCCACAGCGTCATCATCACTCCGGGCTACGGCATGGCAGTGGCGCAGGCGCAATACCCCGTTGCCGAAATCACCGAGCTTTTGCGTAAAAACGGCGCAGAAGTACGCTTCGGCATCCACCCCGTCGCCGGCCGCCTGCCCGGTCATATGAACGTATTGCTCGCCGAAGCCAAAGTCCCCTACGACATCGTGTTGGAAATGGACGAAATCAACGACGACTTCCCTGAAACCGACGTAGTGCTGGTCATCGGCGCGAACGACACCGTCAACCCCGCCGCCCAAACCGACCCGAACAGCCCGATTGCCGGCATGCCAGTGTTGGAAGTGTGGAAGGCAAAAGAAGTCGTCGTCTTCAAACGCTCGATGAACACCGGCTACGCAGGCGTACAAAACCCGCTGTTCTTCAACGAAAACAGCGTGATGTGCTTCGGCGACGCGAAGAAAACCGTTGACGAAATTTTGGCGGAATTGAAGAAATAACATTTAGAAACCAAGACAAAAGGTCGTATGAAAACCTGATTTCAAGGTTTTCATACGACCTTTTCTTATGAACACACTACGTCAAACATCCTATCGCCGTCATTCCCGCGCAGGCGGGAATCCATTGGTGGGATTAGGTTTGTTTGGATTGTTCTAAAGATTTCTGTTGCTCCAAAGTAGATTCCCGCCTGCGCGGGAATGACGGTAGTTGGGCAGAAATTTATGCTGCGCCACGCAGCCTGCCCCCTCTCCCGTCTGGCGGGAGAGGGTTGGGGAGAGGGAGGCTCTACGGGTTGCACGAATTTGATTTTGCCTCAAGCCACGAAGCCACCCCCATCCTAACCTTCCCCCGCCGGACGGGGGAAGGAACAAAGTTGCTGCTGCGACAAAAGGTCGTCTGAAACCGAAATCTTGGTTTCAGACGACCTTTTTCTTTTTTGCCTCTACGCAATACTATAAAATCCGTGCTGCCTCCGAGCGCGATACGGTTTGAAATTCAATAAAGGGAGTGAAAAATGGTGAAATGGAATATCTGGAAGAAAATCATAGAAACAATCAGTAAAAACAAGACTTGGTTGTATGAGAAAAGAAATGCGGTAATAGTTTTGTTTGCAGGGGCCACATCGGCATTTATTTTATGGATTATTCATGAGTTTGTTATCGAAAAGAATCATGACATTCCTCCTGGTGCTTGGAATCTTATTATTCTGATTGTTTCTTCCCCCGTTGCCTTCGTCATTTGGCATTTCCGCGACGAAAACAATAGACAGCAAATCGAGAACCAGCGCAAAGACATTAATCTGAAAGAATTTCAAAAACTGTCCGAATGGGTCAGCGGCGCACATTTGCCGGAAATAAAAACCGTCAGTAAAACCACGCAGAAAAGCAGTTTGAAAGACGGAGTGGAAGTTGTAGAGAAAACAACAGAGCGATCCGAAGAATACAGCAAAAAACCGGATACAGCCGATTTCGATACATTCAGCAAACGGGAGGGCGCGGTCGCTTTGCAGATTTCCGCCATTTACAACCTGCTGCCGTTTTTTCGAGGAGATTATGGGGAAAGTTTCCGTTTACCAGCGTTCAACTTATTAAAATCCGCTTGGCAGGCGATGCAGCAGGATAGTTTGAAGAAATTGGAAAAGAAAAATTTATCAGATAAAGCACTAATTAGAATATTTAATGAATTGGAACAAAAAGCAAATAGCCCCATGGGCGTGGCTTTAACACAAGTTTTATTGAGTTTGAATCGGGAAAATAAGAAACTCAATTTGCGAGATTTTCCTGAAATGCTGCCTAGTATTTGTTTAGCTGGGATGAATTTCCATTTGAGCGGAATAACTGAAATTGCTAGGGATTTGTCGGGATTAAATTTACAAGGTGCTAATTTCCAAAATGCTGTCTTAGTAAAGGCAGATTTAGAAACAGCTGACTTGACAGGGGCTAAGTTAAAAGGTGCAAATTTAAAAGCTGCTAATTTCCAAAATGCTGTCTTAGTAAAGGCAGATTTAGAAACGGCTGACTTGACAGAGGCTAAGTTAAAAGGTGCACGCTTATGGGTTGCTAATTTTCAAAATGCTATCTTAAAAAGGGCAGATTTAGAAACAGCTATCTTGGTTGTTGCTAACTTACACAAAGCTATCTTGGTTGATGCTAACTTACACAAAGCCAACTTGACAAGGGCTAAGTTAAAAGGTGCAGATTTAAGGAATACTAATTTGTCATTCGCAAATTTAAAAGTATGCTATTTAAAATGGGAACAATTAAAGGATAACAAGGAGTTGCTCTCTGCAAAAATAACGATATATGATTTT
The DNA here is from genome assembly GCA_916720585.1 of uncultured Neisseria sp. Lineage (GTDB taxonomy): Bacteria > Pseudomonadota > Gammaproteobacteria > Burkholderiales > Neisseriaceae > Neisseria. Next base: position 4,029 of record CAKARM010000006.1, on the reverse strand, counting down.
TTTAAAGAAATTTATCCTGATTGGAAAAAAGAAAATGATCCTGAATGGGAAGCATTGACGGATGAAGAGCAAACGAAAGCAATGAAAAAATTTTGTGATGAAACTGGGATGCTGATTTTTGATAATACTGGAACACAACAAATAATGCCTCCCCCTTAGAAAAGTAAAATCTGACTTGAATCGTGATTTATTCCTCGAAGGTCGTCTGAAACCGCAAACTCAGTTTCAGACGACCTTTTCTTATAAACAAGTCACGCCGAACACTCCATCGCCGTCATTCCCGCGCAGGCGGGAATCCATTGGAAATTCTAGGAAGCTGATGTTTGAAAAACAGTTGCCGAGATTTAAAAGTGGATTCCCGCCTGCGCGGGAATGACGGTAGCTGGGCAGAAATTTATACCGCGACGTGCAAGCCTGCCCCCTCTCCCGTCCGGCGGAAGAGGACTGGGGAGAGGGTAGCTCTATGAGCTGAACCAATTTGATTTTGCCTCAAGCCACAAAGCCACCCCCATCCTAACCTTCCCCCGCCGGACGGGGGAAGGGACAGGTTGTCGTTGCAGCAATGAGTAGTGTGGGCTTTGCCCACGAGACTTGCAGTATGCTAATTTGAAGGATAGCTGTGTTTTGATGCATTTCGTGGGCGAAGCCCACGCTACTTGAGTTACTCCAAGCCTGCGTTGATTGAATAAACGAGGTCGTCTGAAACCAAAATCCCATTTTCAGACGACCTCTTTTCATCACTCCGCAAAACCTCTAACCCTCAAACGGTGCAATCCCAAACGGGCAGCTTATCGCAAGCCGTTTGTGTCCAGCCATTTCTCCAAGTCTTCGGCGCTGATTTTGCCGCCGTTTTCTTCCAAATCGAGCTTGTTGACTTGTTTGCCTTTGCTGTATTTCGCTAGGACGGGTGTGCCGCCGAGTTTGTATTGTTGGCGGAACGCGGTCCATGCTTCTTTGTCTTGGTGCAGGCGGTGGACGTTGACGAAGTAGATTTTGCCGTTCAGGTTGCGGCTGGCGATGTAGCGTTTGAACATGGGTTCGAAGGCGTTGCAGTCGCCGCAGCTCGGGCGGCCGATGTAGGCGTAAACGGTGTCTCCGTTGGCGACGCGTTTTTTGAAGCTTTCGACGGTCAGGCTGTCGAGGTGGAAGTAGATGTCGGAATAGGTGTCTTCCAGCCGCTTGGTATTTTCGGCGGAAAGGCGCACGGCGGTTTGCGCTTCGGACAAGCTGTTTTTCAGGGCTTCGGTTTCACGGTCGGCGGCGCAGGAACACAAGAGCAGCGTGGCGGTCAGGACGGGCAGGATTTTCATGATTCGGCTCCTTGGTTGCGATAGGGAAAGTATACGCCTTTCGCGGCGGCGGGGTCGTCTGAAACGCTGGAAACGGTTTTTTTCAGACGGCCTTTTGATGTATGGCAATGGGCGGGCGAAGTAGCGTTGTGTAGCGTGGGCTTTGCCCGCGGTGGTTTGGGGGAGGGCGTCGGCTTGCTGCGGGTTGAAGCCATCCCCTGCAAAACGGTAGAATGGCGGCAGTTTGACAGACGGTTTGCGCCGATATTCGGGCGCGCCGTTTCTATACCGATATAAACCATCCAATCAAAGGAAACCTTCATGACGACATTCCCCATCGCGCGCGCGGGCGATAAGACACTTGAAATCCAAGGCAAAATGGCGAACCGCCACGGCTTGATCGCCGGTGCGACCGGTACGGGTAAAACCGTGACCCTGCGCCGTATGGCGGAAGCCTTCAGCAGCGAGGGCGTTCCCGTATTTTTGGTTGACGTCAAAGGCGATTTGTCGGGCATCGCGCAAGCGGGTGCCGATAGCGGCAAGGTGGGCGAACGCATTGCCGAGTTTGGTTTGGGCGAGCAATGGCTGCAAAGTTTCCCCGTGCGCTTTTGGGATGTTTACGGCGAAACCGGCATTCCGGTGCGCGTAACCGTTTCGGAAATGGGCCCGCTGCTGCTGGCGCGTTTGATGAACCTGAACGACACGCAGGAAGGCTTGTTGAACCTTGTGTTCAAAGTTGCCGACGATAAAGGCTGGCACATTCTGGATTTGAAAGACCTGCGCAGTATGCTGAAACACGTTTCCGACCACGCTTCGGAATACCGCACGCACTACGGCAACGTCTCCGCCGCCAGTATCGGCGCGATTCAGCGTCAGCTTTTGACGCTGGAGAACGAAGGTGCGGAAAAATTCTTCGGCGAGCCGTCGCTCAACCTGCAAGATTGGATGCAGACCGACAACGGCAAAGGCGTCATCAATATCCTCAATTCGGAAAAACTGATGCGCTCGCCGCGTATGTACAGCGCGTTTTTGCTGTGGATGTTGGCGGAATTGTTTGAAACCCTGCCCGAAGTCGGCGATTTGGACAAACCGAAATTCGTGATGTTCTTCGACGAAGCGCATTTGATGTTCGACAACGCCGCCAATGCGCTGGTGGAGCAGGTCGAACAAGTCGTGCGCCTGATCCGTTCCAAAGGCGTGGGCGTGTATTTCGTGACCCAAAACCCGCTCGATTTGCCCGACACCATCCTCGGACAGCTCGGCAACCGCGTACAACACGCCTTGCGCGCCTTCACGCCGCGCGACCAGAAAGCGGTTAAAGCCGCTGCCGAAACCTTCCGCAGCAATCCGAATATCAAAGTTGCCGAAGCGATTGCCGAACTGGGTGTCGGCGAAGCGCTCGTTTCCTTCCTCGATGAAAAAGGTATGCCCGAACCGGTAGAACGCGCGCTCGTCCTGCCGCCGCAATCTTCCTTGACTCCGCTTGCCGCCGAAGAGCGCAACCGCTTGTTCCAAAACGACGATTTGTATCCGACCTATAAAGACATGGTGGACAATTATTCCGCCTTTGAAGCCTTAGCCGAAGCCGACAGCCAGGCTGCGGCGGAGAAAGAGGCGGCAGCGGCGGCAAAAGAGCAGGAAAAAGCGCAGAAAGCCGCTGAAAAAGAAGCCGCCAATGCCGACCCAGGCATACTCGGCGGACTGCTCGGCGGCTTGAGCGGCGGACGTAAAAAGTCAGGACAGGGCTTGGGCTACAATGTCGCCGACGCCATCGGCAGCCAAATCAACCGCCAAGTGACCAACGCCATTTCCCGCAGCGTGATGGGCATCATTAAAAACATGTTTAAAAAATAAGGCATAAAAAGAAGGCAAAGGTCGTCTGAAAGCCTGAAAATCAGTTTTCAGACGACCTTTTATAGTGGATTAACTTTAAACCAGTACGACGTTGCCTCGCCTTAGCTCAAAGAGAACGATTCTCTAAGGTGCTGAAGCACCAAGTGAATCGGTTCCGTACTATCTGTACTGTCTGCGGCTTCGTCGCCTTGTCCTGATTTAGTTAATCCACTATATGCTGGAGGAGACGGGAGGTTGATTGACGATATGGGAACAAGAGACTGAGATGACTGTGCAAAAAAGCGTCCGCATTTTGGGGATAGACCCCGGCAGTCGGGTGACCGGTTTCGGCATCATCGACGTATGCGGCAGGGAACATTTTTATGTGGCTTCAGGCTGTATCAAAACACCGCCGAATGCGCCGTTGGCGGAGCGTATCGCCGTGATTGCGCGGCATATCAAGGAGATTGTGCAGCAATACCGCCCGCATCAGGCGGCGGTGGAGCAGGTGTTTGTCAATGTGAATCCGGCGGCTACGCTGATGCTGGGACAGGTGCGCGGGGCGGCATTGGCGGTGTTGGTGATGGAAGATTTGCCTGTGTTTGAATATACGGCTTTGCAGGTCAAGCAGGCGGTGGTCGGGAAGGGCAAAGCGGCGAAAGAGCAGGTGCAGCATATGGTGGTGCAGATGCTGTCGCTGTCGGGTACGCCGCAATCGGACGCCGCCGACGGACTCGCCATCGCGCTCACTCACGCTTTGCGCAATCACGGCTTGGCGGCACAGTTGGGCAAAGGGCAGATGCAGGTGAAGAGGGGGCGTTTCCAATAAGATGCGACACGGCATTGCTTCGGTATAGTGGATTAACTTTAAATCAGGACAAGGCGACGAAGCCACAGACAGTACAGA
>CAKARM010000005.1:0-19347 GCA_916720585.1 uncultured Neisseria sp. | reverse complement strand
TCAAACCGCGGCGGATTTTTTTCCACAACAATGGCGAGAGGTTGAAACCGACCAAATAGTCCAACGCACGGCGGGCTTGTTGTGCATCAACCAAATCCATTTCGATTTCGCGCGGGTTGGCGACGGCATCGAGGACGGCGTTTTTGGTGATTTCGTGGAACACGACACGCTGCGGCTTGATGTTTTTCAGGCCGCGTTTGGATTTGAGGATTTCAAAAAGATGCCAGGAAATCGCTTCGCCTTCCCTATCCGGGTCGGTTGCGAGGTAGATGTTTTCGGCTTCTTTGGCTCCGGCGACAATCGCATCGACGTGTTTGGCGTTGCGTTTGATCAGCTCGTATTTCATGGCGAAGTCGTGTTCGGGATCGACGGCACCGTTTTTGGGGACGAGGTCGCGGACGTGGCCGTAGGAGGCCAGAATTTCGAAATCGCCGCCAAGGTATTTTTTCAGGGTTTTGGCTTTGGACGGTGATTCGACGATTAAGAGGTTTTTCGCCATTGTTTGTTCTCTTTTAATGTATTGGATGATGCGTTTCAGACGACCTTTCTGAACAAGCTGCGTCAAAAGGTCGTCTGAAAAGGTTTAATGCATGGTCGCTTTGCCGTTGAGCGCGCCCATCAGGTCGTCGCCGATTAAGACGGGCAATTCGCTTTTGTGCGCCCACAACAAGAGCAACACCAGCACTTTCGCCGTATCGAGTGTGATTTCTTCGGGCGGGATGTGCATCAGGGCGTGGATGACGATTTCGCGCTGCTCGTAAGTGATGGCGCGTTCGGCAACCAGATACTGCATCAGCCCCATGACTTCCTGCGGCAGGTTTTCCACTTCCTCGTTGCAATACACGCGCAGGGCATGGCTGTCGAACGGCGCGGCGGCGAATTCGGACGTGTTGAACAACACTTCCATCATCATCAGCGTATTGCCGATTTCCGTTACGTCAAAACCCGCATCTTCCAACAGGCGGCCCAAATCCTCCGGCGGCGGGCAGTTGTCGAAATCTTGGAAGTGTTCGATGAGATAGGCGATGACTTCTGTCATTCTGGTTCCTTAATGAATGAATCAATTATGCTTTTATGCGCTGATAGCGTCCGCCCGGCAAGGCGGCGACGATGCCGTCGAGTTCGTATTCCAGCAGTCGGGCATAAACGTCTGCCGCCGCCCATGCGGTTTGCTGCGCCAATATATCGGGATGAACGGGGTCGTAACCCATGGCGTCCAGCAGCCCGTCTTCCGCTGTCGGCGCGGCAACCGTATTGGCTTGCGCCGGCTGTTTTCGGACATGAAGGTCGTCTGAAAACGGCAAAACAGGTTCAGACGACGTCTCTCCGACGGCAGTGCGTTTTTCCGTTTTTTTGTTTTTCTTATTTATAGAATATGATGGAACTGCCGCATTTTGCAATAGCCCCGGACATTCATGAAGGATGTCGTCCAAACATTCCACCAATTTTGCGCCGTCTTTAATCAGCTTATGACAGCCTTTGCTGTGCGGATTGTCTATCGAACCGGGCACCGCCATCACCTCCCGCCCCATCTCCGCCGCCAGCTTGGCAGTAATCAGCGAACCGGATTCCAACGCGGCCTCGACCACCAGCGTAACCTGCGACAACGCGGCAATCAGGCGGTTGCGGCGCGGGAAGTTGCCCGCAAACGGGCGCGTATCCAAAGGAAACTCGCTGACAATCAATCCTTTTTCAGCAATTTCATAGGCAAGGTTTTTATTGGACGGCGGGTAAATGCGGTCTATGCCCGTCCCCCATACAGCGATGGTGCCGCCGCCCGCCTGCAATGCGCCTTGGTGGGCGGCGGTGTCGATACCCGAAGCCATACCCGACACGACGGGAATATCCTGTTCACTCAACGCCCTGCCGAAATCTTTGGCAATCCGCATCGCCTGCGGCGTGGCATGGCGGCTGCCGACAATGGCGGCGGAAGGTTTGTGCAGCAGTTGCACGTTACCGCGCAAGAACAAAACCGGCGGCGCGGTAATGCCCTGCGTCAGCATTTCGGGAAAATCATCATCTTGCAGCAGCAACAAACGGCAGCCGTCCTGCTTTTCCCATTGCAGCGCCGCTTCCGCAGCCTTTTGCGCCAACGCCCGTTTTTCACCGTTGCGCCAAGATTCGGCTGCCTGCTTGTGGCGCACTATCGTGGCGATTTGCTCCGCCGGAGCATCCAGCGCGGCTTTCGCGTTGCCAAAACGTTGCAGCAGGAGCAAGAAGCCCTCCGCGCCGACATAAGGCGTAAACGCCAGTTGCAGCCAGTCAAGGCGGTCGTTTTCCGTCATCAATTGTGTCCCCTTGTTGTTTTCAGACGACCTTTGTTCGGGAGGTCGTCTGAAAACGGATAAATATCAGTATTTAAAGATAAATCTGGCGAACTTTAAACCGATACGGCGTTCCCGCGCCTGATTCCGGTTTCGTGCCTATTCACCGTAAAATGGATGCTGCCAAACAGCCGGCAGCCCGTTAGTAACTTTTGTAATATTTTTATATTCTACACGATATGGTAGAAATATCCGTTATTCAAATGATTGTCGCACGCAGCCGTGATTCCTTCTCCCGCCTGCACGGGAATGGCGCATTCAATACATGAACCGGATTCGCATCAGTGGGTTAGATACGGCAAAAGCGAATAGATTAATGGCAAACAAGGTCGTCTGAAAACATACCGCAGCGTGCCGTATGCTTTCAGACGACCTTTTATCCTACTACCGCCCTACTCTTCTGCTTTTTCCGCTGCGCTGCGGCGGGAAACGCTGATGCCTAATTGTTTGAGTTTGCGGTAGAGGTGCGTGCGCTCCAAGCCGACTTTTTGGGCGACACGGCTCATGTTTTGCCCTTCTTGGGCGATGTGGTACTCGAAATAGCGGCGCTCCAATTCTTCACGCAGTTCGCGCAAAGGCATATTGAAGTTGAAACCGCCGACGATTTCGGTGGCGACTGTCGCCCGTTTTTGTCCCAATGCGGCAACGACCGCCTGCTCGTGGACTTCTTGTCCGTCCGCTTCCAGCATCAGGTTTTTCACGACGCTGCGGAGCTGGTCAAAATTGCCCGGCCAGTTGTATTGGCACAGGACGGTCAGCGAGCCGTTGCTGAATTTGACGGGCTGGATTTTTTCGCTGTCCGCCAATTCGGTCATGACTTGGTTGACCAAGAAGGCGATGTCTTCGGATTGGCTGCGCAACGGCGGGATGCTGATGACGTTGCCGGAAAGCAGTTCGGACAACTTGGCATCGGCAATGGCGTCTGCCGGGCTTTCATCGGCGGCGTGGCTGCCGGCGACGATGACGCGCACATTGTAACGGTCTGCCTTGCCGAGGATGAAGCTGATGCCGTTTTGGATGTTTTTGCTGTACTGCGCGGCATCACCGAGATAGAGCGTGCCGCCCGATGCTTTTTGCAGCAGCTCCAATGGCGCATCGGCAATGAGTTCGACGCGGCTGAGTCCGACCCAAGGCGTGCCGCTTTTGTGGAAATAACGGGCAACGATTTCAAACGGCGAACCGGTTTCGCCGCTGAGCAGCACGGGTCCGCTTTTTTTCACGGCAGGCTCAAGCTGCTGCTTGAATTCTTGAATGGCGGGGCTGTTGCCGAGTTTATCGAAGGACAAGCCCGCCGCCATCTGCATTTCGCCGTGTTTGAGGGCGCGGTCGACGGTAGAGAGCAGCTTTTGCAGGGCAATCGGTTTTTCCAAAAAATCGAGCGCGCCGATTTTGGTGGCTTCGACGGCGGTGTCGATGCTGGCGTGTCCGCTCATCATCACTACGGGCATGTTGAGCTGTCCGTTTTTCGCCCACTCTTTGAGCAGGGTAATCCCGTCGCAGTCGGGCATCCAGATGTCCAACAACACCATGGCGGGACGGGTTTGGTGGCGCAGTTGGCGCGCCTCTTCGGCGTTCTCCGCCAAAGCCACGGAATAACCTTCGTCTTGGAGGATTTCCGAGAGCAAGTCGCGGATACCTACTTCGTCATCTACAATTAAAATATCACTGCTACGCATAAGTTTCTACCAATCGGGGTAAGGCTATTTTCACACACGCGCCGCCTTCGTTCTGATTGCTCAGGCTGATGCGGCCGCCGTGCTCTTCGATGATTTTCTTCACAACGGGCAATCCCAGACCCGTACCTGTCGGCTTGTCGGTAACATACGGCTCGAAGGCATTATGCAGCATTTCCTTGCTGAAACCTTTGCCGTTGTTACAAACGGTCAATAAAACCTGTCCGTCGTTATCTTCACCAACGCTGACATTCACTTGCGGAACTTCCGCTTCTTCGGCTGCTTCCGCCGCGTTTTTGAAAATATTGTGCAACACCTGCCGCATGGCGGTGGTATCGGCGGAAATCGGCTGCGGTTTGTCGGACAAGTTCGGAACAAAGCGGCACGCCCCGCCCTCGTACAGCAGCAACACTTCTTCAACCAAGCGGTTCAAATCGTGTTTTTCAAAATTCAGCGACGGGGCGCGGGCGTAATTGCGGAAGGCTTCGACCATTTCTTTCAATGCCGCCACCTGTTTGACGATGGTGTCGGTCGAACGGCTGAGGATTTGGGCGTGTTGTTCGTCCAATTTGTCATGCAATTTCCATGCCAATCTCTCAGCGGAAAGTTGGATAGGCGTGAGCGGATTGCGGATTTCGTGTGCCAACCGCTTCGCCACTTCGCCCCATGCGGCTTCTTTCTGCGCGCGGATAAGGACGGTAATATCGTCAATCACCATCACCACGCCGTTGTCGTTGTCGTCGGGCAGGATGGTGGCTTTACCCAAGAGAATGCGCGCGTCGTCGGGGGCGGCGTATTCGACTTGGACGGGTTTGGCGGCATCGGCGGTTTCTTCAATCGCGGCAAACACTTCGGCAAGCAGGGTCTGTTGCGGCGATTGTCCGCGCCAGTCGTGCCAGTTGCTGCCCCAAAGCGGCACCAATTCAATGCCCAAAATCCGTTCGGCGGCTTTGTTGAAGGTTTTCAGACGACCTTCGGCATCCAAAGTAATCACGCCCGTGGTCAAACTTTCCAACACGCATTCAAGATAGTGGCGCGCCGCTTCTTCGCGCAGGCGGTTGTGTTCGTCGGCTTCTTTGGCGATGGCAAGCTGTTCGGTCATGTGGTTGAACAACTGGGTCAACCTGCCGAATTCGTCGTTGCGGAACACGGGGCGTTTCTGGCTGAAATCGCCCTGCGCCACCGCCCTTGCGCCTTCTGCCAACGACAATACCGGCTCAACGAAGCGGCGAGCGAAATACAGCGCCATCACTAAGGCAAGGAAAATCGCCAACAGCGCGGCAACCAGCAAAGTCGCCAAGAAGAAGGTTTGCAGGCCTTGTTTGGTGTAACTCAATTCGGCGTATTTCGCCCGCGCCGCTTCAATCAGCGTCGCGTCCTGCGCCACATCCTGCGGGATGGGCTGGCGGAAAAACAAGGCGTAATCGCGTCCGTTGTGCGCGCCGATCAGCATCCAGCCTTGCGCGTACAAGACATTTTCTATGTTTTCCAAACTGCGTATCGAGCCGGTCTGCTCCAGCGTATCCCATCCTTCTTTGTCGAGTTCGGGCTGGTTTAGTTTCAGCGGATTGACACTTTTCTCGGTTTTACGGGTTTTGACGTCGTAGAGCGAAAGCTGGGTAAAGCCGCCCGATTTGGCGGCATTTTTCAGCGCCTTGCCCAAATCGCCGTCCACAGACGCGGTGCTGATCAGGTCGATTTGCACCGGCGTGGCGTTGCTAACAGCGTTGTCCACCGCCAGATTCAGCGCGGATTTACTCAAGTTCAGGCTGCGTTCGAGGGCTTCGTGGGTATCGTTGCCGAACCACGAATTAATCGTGCCGTTGATGAACTGCGCGGAAATGCCGAACAGGAACACGCCCGGCAATACCGCCACCAGCGTAAACATCCCCGACAGCCGCCGCGCAATCTGCGAGCCGAACACGCCCTTGCTTTTGTCGCGCATGAGGAGCAGGACGTAGCGCGTCAAAACCGATGCCAACACCAGCATCAGCAGCGCACACAGGGCAATAATCCACCAGAAATATTCCGCCAGCGGGCTGGTACTGCCCGTTGCTATGGTCAGTCCGTAGAGCAGTCCCACCGCCGCCAACACGGCAATCAGGAGAAAGCGGCGCATGGTTTACTCCTGAGAGATGGTCAGAGACTTCCAGCCGGAATCCAAGTGCCAGTTTTTAGAAGTCAATGCGTTGATTTGGAAGGGTTTGGGCAGCTTTGCTGTTGAAAGCAGCAGGCGGATTTCGGCTTGCGTGTCTTTCGCTGCAACGCCGCTTAACGCACCTTTGGACAGCACTTTCCAGTTGGCGACCGCCCCTACGCCGCGCAAGGCGGTCTCAAGCGTGTCGTATTCGGTGGAAAACGTGCCGACGGTTATGCGGTAGCGGTTGGTCAGCGGATGGAAGGAAAGTTTGTAGTGGATGGTGTTGTCGCTGTTGAGCAACTGGTCAAACTTGAAGCGGTAAGACGGCATGGAAGGCGCAGAAAGCTGCCAGCTCAAAGTGAAATTCAACGGCACACCCTGCCGGAGCGCCTGTTTGAGCTGGTCGGGCAAATCGGTGCGGAAACGGCTGCTGACGGAAAGCTGTCCGGTTTCGGTCAGCTTCGCCTCGGAGCGGGTCACGCTGATGCCCTCCGCCGCCGCATTCAGCGACAGGGCGAGCAACAGCGTTCCAAACAGCCGTTTACTGCTTTTTGATAAGCGCGTAATAAAAGCCATCTTGATGTTTGTTCGGTAAAAGCACACGCGATTCGATCAGCTCGGCATCGGCGTGGCGGTTGAGGAATTTTTGCAACTGAACGTCGTTTTCTTCGACGAACACCGAGCAGGTGGCAAGCAGCATTCTGCCGTTTTTCGTCAGGGTTTGCCAAAGCGCGTCCAGCAATGCCTCCTGCTGACGGGCGGTTTTGGCGGCATCGGTCGGACGGCGCAGCCATTTTACGTCGGGATTGCGCCGCGCTACACCCGAAGCGGTACACGGCACATCGGCAAGGATGGCGTCGAAAGGCTTTCCATCATACCACGCCGCCAAGTCCTGCGCATCGGCGCAAGTCAGAGCGGTCGTCTGAAACCCCAAACGGTCAAGATTATCCTTCACTCTTTTCAGACGACCCTCGTCTATATCCAAAGCGGTAACATGACAATCCGCCAATTCCAACATATGCCCCGTCTTCCCGCCCGGCGCGGCGCACGCGTCCAAAATCCGTTCGCCGTCTTTAGGGTTTAACAGATACGCCGCCTGCTGCGCGCCGAAATCCTGCACCGACACCAGCCCTTCGGTAAAACCGGGCAGGCGGTTCACCGGCACGGCTTCTTCCAGCGTTACCGCATATTCGTCCAACGCCTTGGCCGCAATCCCTTCCGCCGCCAGCTTTTCCAAATACGATTCGGCATTGCCGTGGCGTCGGTTGACCCGCAGCGTCATCGGCGGATGCGATTGCAGCGCGGTGGTGATGTTGTGCCAGTGTTTCGGATAATGGTTTTTCAGGTACGCCACCCACCACAGCGGCAGGTTGTGCTTCGCCACATCGTCTTTTTTGCACGAAGCCGCGAGCTTGTCGCGTTCACGCAAAAAACGCCGCAAAATCGCGTTGGCAAACGAACGGTACTGCCCGCGCCCGATTTTCGCGATACTCTCGACCGCCTCATTGACCACCGCATGAGGCGCGTTGCGCGTGTAATGCAGTTGGTACATCGCCGCCAAAAGCAGGCTTTCGAGCTGCGGATTGTCAATCGGCTTTTTCAGCATCTGCGCAAGCATATGCTTCAAACTGCCCAAATAACGCTGGCAGCCGTAGGCAATATCCTGCAACGCGCCGTTTTCCTGCACCATCAGCTCGGGATGCGCCGCGCGGATTTGCGCCAACACATCCTGAAGGTTACGCCCTTCGGCGACTGCCGCAATGCTGTCGGCGGCGAGTTTTTGGGCGAGGGACATACTCATAAATTCAATTCCTTAAATGACTGCTGTGGTTCGATTTGTTCGTTATAGTGGATTAACTTTAAACCAGTACGGCGTTACCTCGCCTTGCCGTACTATCTGTACTGTCTGCGGCTTCGTCGCCTTGTCCTGATTTAAAGTTAATCCACTATAAAAATGTAAACGCCTTACAAGCGGTTCGGGCAGTGTTCGGGGCAAGATTCAAATTGTGTTAATCCGATTGCCCGCTCATGACAATATCCATATAGTCCGTTCTTTTCAACACACATAAGGATTCATCATGACTTTGCGCGCCCTTTCCCTGCTTGCCGTTTCCGCCGCACTCGTTTCCGGCAGCCTGACCGCCGCGGCGGCACCGCACAAACATTCCCGCTCCATCTCCCAAGCGCAGGCCGTCAAAATCGCCAAGAAACGCGTCGGCGGCGGCCGCGTTACCGACATCGACCACAGCGACGGACGTTGGGAAATCGAAATCCGCAGAGGCTGCACCGAATACGATGTGGACGTTTCCTCACAAAACGGCCGCGTCATCAAAGTGGACACCGACAACCACTGCGACGATTAATCGATTCTTGATTAATGGACTCTTAATGAGAAGCCGGACTGCCTGCCCGGCTTTTCTGTTTTCAGACGACCTCAAACTTGCCCGAGGTCGTCTGAAAACATTTAATCTGCCGTTTTGCCTGATTCGGGACTTTCAGACGACCGCTCCGTCCCGTTCCAACAATGCCCGATAGCGTTCGGCATCCTGCGGCGAATAGCAACAGAAAACGATTTTTTCGACAGACGGACACTGCGGCAAAGTTTTTTTCAAAATCGCCAAAGCGGTTTCGGCAGCCAAATCGGCGGGGAAACGGTACACGCCCGTGCTGATACAGGGGAAGGCGATGCTGCGGATGCCGTGTTCTTGCGCCAACAGCAGGGAATTTTGATACGCCTCCGCCAGCTTGACCGCTTCGCTGCGGTGTCCGCCGAACCAAACCGGCCCGACGGTGTGAATCACAAATTTCGCCGGCAGCCGGTAGCCTTGGGTAATTTTCGCTTCGCCCGTGCGGCAGCCGTTCAACTTTCTGCACGCTTCCAACAATTCCCGTCCCGCCGCGCGGTGAATCGCGCCGTCCACGCCTCCGCCGCCCAACAACGAGGCATTGGCGGCGTTCACGATGGCATCGACTTCAAGTTTCGTAATATCGCCTTCGACTACTTCAAACACTGCCATGATCTGCTCCTAAACGTGGGGAATCTTGTCGTCAGTTCAACAAAACCAAACGTTCCCTGCCCGATATTTTCAGACGACCTCTAAGCCATCCGAAGAAAGGTCGTCTGAAAATTAATCAGTCTGCAAACGGCTTCTACAAAACCGTCCCAACCTCAATCTTATGTCCTGCCGCAAACGCCGCAATCGGCATCCGTTTGCTGCCGGAAGGCTGCAATTCGGTAATCTTCAACGCATTCTCGCCGCAGGCAACGACCAAGCCGTCAGCCGAGCAAGACAACACTTCGCCCGCCCTGCCTTGTTGTGCCACTACTTCAGCCCGCCAGATTTTCATCGGTTTGCCCTGATATTCCACCCACGCAGCGGGGACGGGGTTGAAGGCACGGATTTTGCGTTCAATCACTGCCGCGCTTTCGTTCCAATCGATACGCGCTTCTTCTTTGCTTAATTTTTGCGCATAAGTCACACCTTCTTCGGGCTGTTTGACGCTTTTCAGACGACCTTCTGTTTTTAATTGTTGCAAATCAGCAACAATCGCCGCCGCACCGAGCTTCATCAGCGCATCGTGTACTTCATTCGCCGTATCGGTCGGTTGGATGGCGTAACGGTGTTCGCTGACCACATCGCCGGTATCCAAACCGATGTCCATCTGCATGATGCACACGCCCGTCTCGGCATCGCCCGCTTCAATCGCGCGCTGAATCGGCGCCGCACCACGCCAACGGGGCAGCAGCGAGGCGTGGATGTTGAGGCAGCCGTGTTTCGGCGTATCCAACACGTCTTGCGGCAGAATCAGTCCGTAGGCGGCAACGACCATTACGTCGGCTTCAACCTCTTTGAGCATTTGCAGGGCTTCGGCGTTGTTGCGCAGTTTTTCAGGCTGCGCCACGCGCAAACCCAATTCCAACGCGGCCTGCTTCACAGGAGACGGAGCAAGCTGCATCCCGCGTCCTTTGGGGCGGTCGGGCTGGGTCAACACCAGCGGGATTTCAAAACCGGCGGCGGCTATGGCTTTTAAGGCGGCAGCGGCAAAATCGGGCGTACCGGCAAAGATGACTTTCATGGGGAAACTCCTTGGAAATGGGTTTCAGACGACCTATATAGCGCAACGGCAAACATTGCGACAGGTCGTCTGAAAGTTTGAAAAACAACGGCTTGCTGCCGTTTTCCTCTTTCAGACGACCTGTTCGACCGTATCATTCGGCTTTTAGATGGTGTGTTTCTGACGTTTTTTCAGTTTGGTCTTAATCCGACCCTGTTTGAGCTGCGACAGGCGTTCGACAAAAACGATGCCCATCAAATGATCCAACTCGTGCTGCACGCAAATCGCCAACAGCCCGTCCGCCTCCAGCGTGAATTTCTCGCCTTTTTCGTTCAAAGCCTCGACCTTGACGCGCTCAGCGCGGGTAACGGTGTCGTAAATGCCCGGCACGGACAAACAGCCTTCTTCGTAAGTGGTTTCGCCGTCTTTTTCAACAATGACAGGGTTGATGAACACGCGCGGCTCGCTGCGGTCTTCGGTCAAATCCATCACGACGACGCGCTCGTGCACATCGACCTGCGTCGCCGCCAGCCCGATACCGCGCGCTTCGTACATGGTTTCAAACATATCGGCAACCAGCTTTTGGATGCGCTCATCGACTTGCTCGACAGGCTTCGCCACGGTGTGCAGACGCTCGTCGGGATATTGCAGGATATTCAGTAAAGCCATAATTTTCTCTTCGTTTTTCAATACTTGGGACGCGCATTCAAACGCGTCCGGCAGCAGATTGTGTGTGTTTTCATACAAATTTTGCGCCTGTCTTCACAATTCCCGTGATGACACTAACATTCAATGATAAAATATGCGTCAATGAATTTCTGTTCAATGCGCACGAAACGCCTATTGACGTTTTTTAAAGGGGGACGGCGGTTTTTGCAAACTCCCGGCCATTTCATTTTCTCCGTTTATCATTTAAAGACAAACCGAATCAATTTCAAGGGGAACGGTTATGCAACAACGTATTATAACCCTGCTTTGTGTCGCGGGCATGGCAATTTCCGCCCACGCTCAAGCAGCTTCATTAAAAGTGCGCCCCGATGCGCCGCAACGCTACGTCGTGAAAAACGGCGACACACTCTGGGGCATCTCCGGCAAATATCTGTACAGCCCGTGGCAGTGGAACCGCCTTTGGGGCGCAAACCGCGGCGAAATCCGCAATCCGCATCTGATTTATCCGGGTCAGGTGTTGGTTTTGCGCTACGTCAACGGCCGCCCGCAACTGGGTTTCGAAAACGGCTCCGCAGGCAATGACGGCATTCCGGTCATCAAACTCAGCCCGCGCGTCCGCGAAACTTCTTCAGGCTACGGCATCCAAACCGTCAACGTGAACTTCTACCGCATGTTCATGCAACATCCGCAGTTCATCGACCAAATGAAGACCCAAGACGCACCGCGCCTGATCGACGGTCCTGACAACCGCATCATGTACAGCAAAGGCGAACGCGTGTACGCCTACGGCGTTACCGAACCCGGCCGCTATCTGGTTTACCGCGCCGTCAAAGACCTGACCGATCCCGATACCCGCAAATACCTCGGACAAGAAGTCGTCTTCAGCGGCATCGTCAGCACCCTGCCCTACACCAACAGCGCGCTGGACTCCGCTTCCGACGAAGACCGCAAATACCTGAAAGACGGCGAATACTACACCCGCCTACACCCGCTGGCGAAAGTGCCGACCCAAACCGCGCAGCCTATGATCGTGGAAGAAGCCGTTTCCGAAATCCGCAAAGGCGATTTCCTGCTGAAAATGGACGGCGAAACCGAGCCTTTCCAAATCATGCCGCACGCGCCGACGCAACACATCGACGGTAAAGTCATCTCCATCCTCGACGGCGTACACGAAGCCGGACAATTCCAAACCGTTACCCTGAACAAAGGTTCTGCCGACGGCTTGGACAAAGGCACGGTCTTGAGCATTTACAAACGCGACCGCCAAGTGAAAGTCGATTTGGAAGAAGGCAAAAAAGGCCGTAAGAACATCGTTAAATATGTTTCCATCCCTGCCGAAGAAACCGCATTGGCTATGGTATACCGCACTGGCGAACATCTCTCGTCCGCCATCATTTTGGAAAACCTGACCAGCATCAACATCGGCGACACCGTATCCGAACCCGGCCGCGACTTGGACAACATGTCTGACGACAAACCGCACGTCCGCAACGAACCGCAAGATTCCCACGATACGGAACACAACCAATACAATATCCACAGCAACATCAATAAATATTGATTGATTGCCGACAACAAAACGTCGTCTGAAAATTTCAGACGACGTTTTTTATATGGGTCATAAAGGTCGTCTGAAAACGACGCCGTTTATGATGAAACGCTTCTCATCGGCAGAAACCGCGTTTCGTTTTCACAAGAGCAAAATCCAATGATGCACCTTCAACAAGCTAACTCAATACAGCATTACGCTGTACAAGTTTGAAGCAAACATTTTTTTCAAACATCGAAGTTCCAGCCAAACCTTTAATTTTCCCAAATATAGTGGATTAAAATTGCAATGATACGGTGTTGCCAACGCCCTTATGTACTATCCGTACACGGCGGGCGTTGTCGCCTTGTCTCATTTTTATTTTAATCCACTATACAGTCCATCAAATTTGCCTTTCAGCAATGTTTCGCCCCACACCAAACACCAAGCCAATCAGCTTTCTACCCCCTGACGAACCGCCGCATGATTACCCATCTGATTTAAAGCAAATCCACACAACCAAAACCTACGGATATAAAAAGGTCGTCTGAAACCTTTTCATATTTCAGACGACCTCGATATCAGAACCTAAGCAATTAATCGTCGCTGGTGAATGCCAACAAGATGCGCAACAAGCTGCTGAAAATATTGTAAATCGAGATGAAAATGGTCAGGGCCGCGCTGATATGGCTGTCTTCGCCACCGTCAATCACGGTACGCACCTGCCACATAATAACCAGCGAACTGAACACAACAAACGCGCCGGAAATCGCCAGGCTCAGAGCCGGAATTTGCAGAATGAAGTTAGCAACCACTGCAATCATCAGAACCACACCGCCGATTGCCAAGAAGCGTCCGAGCGAGTTCATGTTCATCGTTGTGCGGCGCGCCATTGCTGCCATCGTAAAGAATACGCCGGCGGTCATGGCTGCGGCAACACCTACGATTTGAGTACCATTACGGATAGCAAGCGCATATTGCAGCAACGGACTGATCAACACACCCATACCGAAGGTGAAAATCATCAACAAGACAACGCCCGTATTGCTGTAACGGTTTTTCTCGATAAGGAAAATCATACCGTAGAAGAATGCCAATACAGCTACAAAACCCATCCAGCGTGCGCCGAACATAGCGTACAGGTTTAGGTTCAAAGCGCTGCTGGCAAATGCGCCGGCAATAGCGGGAATGAAAGACAAACCCAGCAGGCGGTAAGTTTTTTGCAAGACAATGTTTTGGGAAACTTGTCCTGCAAGAGGATAGTCGTAAACGTCGTTTCGCATGGCGTTTGCTCCTGAAAAAATGTGTGAAAACAAAAAGAGTCCTGATTCTATCAGCAAATTATTGGCTTGGGCATAAAAATATGCCTACGTCGCCGTTTGAGGATAAGTGGTAGCGTTCAAAGCATTTTAAAGTGCCGCAATCATAAATTTACATAAAAGACTGCTTCTGAAACCGATGCCGAATCTTTGCCTGCCCCTTTACCGTTTGATTTGATTTTCACCACTTCAAAACCGGATAAAACCAACTTCTGCAAGATAATGGATTTTGAAATTTAATGATTTGCCATAGCAAATTTGAACAGAGCCGGTTTCAGGCTGTGTAAACAACATAAGAAATAAAATAACTTCATTGATTATTTATCAACTTTCTATTTATTGTCTGTCGAACCGTTGAATGATAGGATTGCGGCGGTAAGTGTAGTGCAATCGCTCAAAATTTCATAAACGGCTGATTTCAGACGACATCAATGATGTATAGAAAACTGCCGTATCCAATTTTTAGCGATTCGTTATGTTTCACTTCATATCAATGATTACATAAGGAAATACAGTATGAACCGTCGTCAATTCTTGGGTGGTACAGCCGTTTCTTTGGCAGCCGCCGCCTCATTCGCCCGCGCCCACGGACATCATGACCATAAAGGCCATTCCCACGCTGCCCCTGCTGCTGCGTCCAAAACCTATGAAGCAGCCAGAAAAGCGGCTGCCCACTGTGTTGAAGCAGGTCAAATCTGTTTGGCACACTGCATCCGGCTGCTGAGCCAAGGCGATACTTCCATGAAAGATTGCGCAACAGGTGTCAACCAAATGCTGGCATTGTGCGGCGCGCTGCAAAACCTTGCCGCCCAAAACTCTCCGCTGACCCCATCTTTGGCAAAAGTCTGTGTTGAGGCGTGCAAACAATGTGCCGCAGCGTGTAAACAACACGTCGGTCACCACGCAGAATGCAAACAATGCTATGAGTCTTGCCTTGCCTGCATCAAAGAGTGCGAAAAAATCGCTGCTTAATTGACGCAGTCAATCACCGGTCTGCCTGTGAAACAAACTTTGTTTTGCAGGCAGACCGGTTTGTTTAAATGGGAGGACTTTCACAAATTGATTTGAAATGTAAGTTTTGTTTGTATAGTGGATTAACTTTAAACCAGTACGGCGTTGCCTCGCCTTGCCGTACTATCTGTACTGTCTGCGGCTTCGTCGCCTTGTCCTGATTTAAATTTAATCCACTATAGAATGTTGTGTCTTTGCCTACAAAATTTTGCCATAAATTTAAAACTTCACGCGCCGGCGAAAAACGGTATGTTTAGGATTATTAAGTTCTGTAACGCGCCCGTTCTGAAATGAAGACAACAGGTTGCAAGATTCCAATCTTAACCATCCCAATGGTCTTAAAATTTCTGCAAAACACATGATTTTCACGCTTCTTAACAGACGTTTTCTTGATAAGGTCGTCTGAAAATTGCCCGACACCTTGATAAGCTTTACAATGCAAGTAATTAAAATACATCCCGCCTTATCTTCCCTTTCATGAGTTCCGTACCCTTCATCGAAATGAAAGACGTTGCCTTCGCGTATGGCGACCGTCCGATTCTGAACAATATCAATTTCAGCATTCCCCAAGGAAACTTCGCCGCCGTGATGGGTGGTTCGGGCAGCGGCAAAACCACGCTGATGCGGCTGATTACGGGTCAGATTCATCCTCAGTCGGGTAAGATTTTGATTGAAGGACGTGATTTGGCGGGTTTTTCGGCTGATGAATTGTACGAACACCGCCGCCGCATGGGCGTGTTGTTCCAGCATGGCGCGCTGTTTACCGATTTGTCAGTATTCGACAATATCGCTTTTCCGATGCGCGAACTGACGCGCCTGCCGGAAGCGGTTATCCGCGATTTGGTTTTGTTGAAATTGAACGCGGTCGGTCTGCGCGGCGTGGAAAACCTGATGCCGTCTGAACTCTCCGGCGGGATGTCGCGCCGCGTCGCGCTTGCCCGCACGATCGCGCTCGACCCTGAAATCATGTTGTACGACGAGCCGTTTACCGGCCTCGACCCGATTTCCTTGGGCGTGATTGCCCACTTGATCAGCCGCGTCAACAAGGCTTTGCGTTCGACCAGCATTATGGTAACGCACGACATTGAAAAATCTTTGGAAATCGTCGATCAAGTGATTTTCTTGGCGCACGGCGAAATTATGTTCTCCGGCTCGCCACAGGAAATGCGCGAACTGGATTCGCCTTGGGTGCGCCAGTTTGTCGGCGGGCTGGCAGACGGCCCCGTCGCATACCGCTATCCGGCGCAAACGTCGTTGCAGCAAGATTTGCTTGGGTAGTTTTCAGACGACCTCGGTTTGCAGACGTCGTCTGAAACGTTTGAACCGTTGTTGCCTGAAGCCGAAATCATTTTTCAGACGACCCATCACCATCATCCTACAAGGTCGTCTGAAACCCGTTAATCCGTAATGGAAACCTATGAATTTTATCCGTTCCGTCGGGGCGAAAACCCTCGGCTTTATTCAATCTCTCGGCAGTATTACGCTGTTTCTGCTGAACATTCTGGCGAAATCCGGTACGGCTTTCGTCCGTCCGCGCCTGAGCGTGCGCCAAGTGTATTTTGCCGGCGTGCTGTCGGTGTTGATTGTTGCCGTCTCAGGGCTGTTCGTCGGCATGGTTTTGGGGTTGCAGGGCTATACGCAGTTGTCGAAATTCAAATCCGCCGATATTTTGGGCTATATGGTCGCGGCTTCACTGTTGCGCGAACTGGGCCCGGTGTTGGCGGCGATTCTGTTTGCCAGCAGCGCGGGCGGTGCGATGACCAGCGAAATCGGTTTGATGAAAACGACCGAACAGCTCGAAGCGATGAACGTGATGGCGGTCAACCCTGTCGCCCGCGTGGTTGCGCCGCGCTTTTGGGCGGGCGTGTTTTCCATGCCGCTTTTGGCTTCGATTTTCAACGTGGCGGGGATTTACGGCGCGTATTTGGTCGGCGTAACCTGGCTGGGCTTGGACAGCGGCATTTTCTGGTCGCAAATGCAAAACAACATCACGATCCATTACGATGTAATCAACGGTCTGATCAAATCCGCCGCGTTCGGCGTGGCGGTAACGCTGATTGCCGTACATCAGGGCTTCCACTGCGTCCCGACCTCGGAAGGCATTTTGCGCGCCAGCACGCGTACGGTGGTTTCGTCCGCCCTGACGATTTTAGCGATTGACTTTGTGTTGACCGCATTGATGTTTACGGATTGACAGGTCGTCTGAAAACGAAACAAAGAACATTGGATATTCAAGGAACTTTAATGAAAAAGAATGTATTGGAATTTTGGGTCGGACTGTTTGTCCTGCTCGGCGTGGCAGCGGTCGGTTTTCTCGCTTTCCGCGTGGCGGGCGGCGCGGCGTTCGGCAATTCCGGCAAGACTTATACCGTATATGCCGATTTCAGCGACATCGGCGGCTTGAAGGCCAACGCGCCGATCAAATCCGCGGGCGTATTGGTCGGACGCGTCGGATCCATCGAGCTTGACCCGAAATCCTATCAGGCGAAAGTCCGCCTCGATTTGGACAGCAAATATCAGTTCAGCAGCGACGTTTCCGCGCAAATCCTGACCTCCGGCCTGTTGGGCGAACAATATATCGGCCTGCAACAAGGCGGCGATACTGAACCCCTCGCCGCGGGCGATACCATTTCCGTTACCAGCTCCGCCATGGTTCTGGAAAACCTGATCGGTAAATTCATGACCAGCTTCGCCGAGAAAAACGCGGCGGGCGGTAACGATGCAGCAAAAACCACCGAATAAACGTACACCATCATATTGATACTAGGACACTTAATCATGAAAAAAACCTCTTTCATCAGCGCACTGAGCATCGGCATCTTGAGCATCAGCATGGCGGTTGCCGCCCCTGCCGACGCAGTGAACCAAATCCGTCAAAACGCCACTCAAGTATTGAGCATCTTAAAAAGCGGCGATGCCAACACCGCCCGCCACAAAGCCGAGGCTTATGCGATTCCCTATTTCGATTTCCAACGCATGACCGCGCTGGCAGTCGGCAATCCTTGGCGTACCGCGTCTGACGCGCAAAAACAAGCGTTGACCAAAGAATTTCAAACCCTGCTGATCCGCACCTACTCCGGCACCATGTTGAAATTCAAAAACGCCAGCGTCAACGTCAAAGACAACCCCGTTGTCAATAAAGGCGGCAAAGAAATCATCGTCCGCGCCGAAGTCAGCGTACCCGGTCAAAAACCCGTCAACATGGACTTCACCACCTACCAAAGCGGCAACAGATATCGTGCCTACAACGTCGCCATCGAAGGCGCGAGCTTGGTAACCGTGTACCGCAACCAATTCGGCGAAACCATCAAAGCCAAAGGCGTAGACGGACTGATTGCCGAGCTGAAAGCCAAAAACGGCAGCAAATAATGCAAAGACAAGCCATGCCGTCCGTTTTCAGACGACATGGCTTTCTCACACCATGACCTTCAGGTTTTATCATCCAAGATTAAGTTGACAAGACAGCCATGCAAACCGAACTTCGCGACGGTACGCTGCACATCAGCGGCGACGTAACCGTCAAAACCCTGACCGCCGCCGCCTTTACCCGCTTCAGACAGCAATGTCGTCTGAAAAACACCCGCGCGGTCGATTTGAGCGGCGTCGGACGCGCCGATTCCGCCTGCGTGTCCCTGCTGCTTGACGCACTGCGCCGCCCGGACGGAAAAATCACC
This sequence comes from uncultured Neisseria sp., assembly GCA_916720585.1. Lineage (GTDB taxonomy): Bacteria > Pseudomonadota > Gammaproteobacteria > Burkholderiales > Neisseriaceae > Neisseria. The sequence goes on along the minus strand of CAKARM010000005.1, from coordinate 953 downwards.
CTGCAAGGCATACCCGAATCCGTGCGCACCCTGTCCGAGCTTTACGAAATCAAAGACTGGTTGAACCCATGAAAAAAACCACCGCTTCACTCCTATTCCTCATCGGCCTGACCTCAACCCCCGCATTTGCCGAGAACAACCCCGCCGACCCCTACGAAGGCTACAACCGAGCCGTCTTCAAATTCAACGACAAGGCCGACCAATACGTCCTCGCCCCCGTCGCACGCGGCTACCGCAAAATAACGCCCAAGCCCGTCCGCACCGGCGTGAGCAACTTCTTCAACAACCTGCGCGACGTCGTCAGCTTCGGCAGCAACGTCTTACGTCTCGATGTCAAACGCGCCAGCGAAGACCTCGTCCGCGTCGGCATCAACACCACCTTCGGACTCGGCGGCCTGATTGACGTCGCAGGCGCAGGCGGCGTTCCCGACAACAAAAACACCCTCGGCGACACCTTCGCCACATGGGGCTGGAAAAACAGCAACTACTTCGTTGTCCCGCTGCTCGGCCCCTCCACCGTCCGCGACACCGCAGGCAACGCCATTACCACCGTCTATCCCGTCAAAAGCGCCGTATTCCACACCCCCGCAGGCCGCTGGAGTACCACCGGTTTGAACATCGTCAACACCCGCGAAACCCTGCTTGACCTGACCGACGGTTTGGAAGACGCCGCCATCGACAAATACAGCTACACCCGCGACCTCTACATGAAAGTGCGCAGCCGCCAAACCGGCGGGACATTACCGCAAGGCGAGGATGACAATATCGACATCGACGAATTGGTGGACAGCGATCTGCCTGTCGAAGCCGGGGCAGATGCCTCCAATACCTCTGCCGGCGAAACTGCCGACCTTTATTTATACACCCCTATCCAAACCGGCGCACCAGCCGATGATGCGGCAAACGATTAATCCGGTTTCCATGCAAAAGGTCGTCTGAAACCTCTTTTCAGG
>CAKARM010000004.1:0-21030 GCA_916720585.1 uncultured Neisseria sp. | reverse complement strand
TTCGGCAAAACCGCCACCTTCATGCCCAAACCCATCATGGGCGACAACGGCAGCGGTATGCACGTCCACCAATCCATCTGGAAAGACGGTCAAAACCTGTTCGCAGGCGACGGCTATGCCGGCTTGAGCGACACCGCGCTCTACTACATCGGCGGCATCATCAAACACGCCAAAGCCCTGAACGCGATTACCAATCCGTCCACCAACTCCTACAAACGCCTCGTGCCGCACTTCGAAGCGCCGACCAAGCTCGCCTACTCTGCCAAAAACCGTTCCGCGTCCATCCGCATCCCGTCCGTGAACAGCAGCAAGGCACGCCGCATCGAAGCGCGTTTCCCCGACCCGACCGCCAACCCATACTTGGCGTTCGCCGCCCTGCTGATGGCGGGTTTGGACGGTATTCAAAACAAAATCCACCCGGGCGACCCTGCCGATAAAAACCTCTACGACCTGCCGCCGGAAGAAGACGCACTCGTCCCAACCGTCTGCGCGTCTTTAGAAGAAGCCCTCGCCGCCCTCAAAGCCGACCACGAATTCCTGCTGCGCGGCGGCGTGTTCAGTAAAGACTGGATCGACAGCTACATCGCCTTCAAAGAAGAAGACGTACGCCGCATCCGCATGGCGCCGCATCCGTTGGAATTTGAAATGTATTACAGCCTGTAATCCGCATTTCCTGTCGGACTAAACGAAAGGTCGTCTGAAAACCTAGAAACAAGGTTTTCAGACGACCTTTTTTATCGCTCAAAGCAAACCGTCAGAACGTTTTGCTGAATTCGACAAACATTCTGGTTTTGCCGTATTCGTAGTATTTGTCGTTGCTCCATGTTTTGTGGTGGGCGACGGTCAGGCGCGGGGTGATGCCTTTGAAGTGGAAAGCGCGGTGCCACACGGCGAGCGAAATATCCGCTTCTTTATCGCGGCGGTTTTCCTGTTTGCTCAAAAGGCTGGGCGTTTGATAACGGCGTTGCGCCGCACTCAGCCGCAACATGGTGGACAGCCCTTTGCCCCATTCCTGCCCCCATGCGGTACGGAGGCTGTAACGGTCGAAGCTGTCCGATTTGTCTTCTTTATTGCGTTCCTGATAGATGTCGAAACCGCCGACCCAATATTGGCGGGCGTTTCGGTAATAGACGACGGAATTGCTCAGGAGGCGGTTGTTGTTGTCGGATTTGGCGCGGCGGGTGTTTTTCAGACGACCCATTTCAACGGCGCTCAAGGTTTGCAGCTTAGGCTGCCACCAGCGGTTGACGTGCAGGCGCGCACCGCTGGAGTAGGTATACGGGTCGTTGCCGTAGAAGCGGCGTTCGTGGAACGGGGTCAAGCCGATGTCGTTGCGCTGGTCGGCGTAGCCTGCGCCTACCGAAAAGCGGGTTGTTACGTCGTTATACTTGGTTTGTTCGGGATAAATTTTGCCGTAATTGTCCGCGCCTGCCGTAACGTACCAGCCTTTGGGCAGCGACCATTTTTTCTCTGCGCCGAGTTGGTAGTTGATGGCGGTGGCGTCGATAGGTTCAGGAAAGGTCCAGTTGCCGTATGTGCGGCGGCTGGGGGCTTGGTTGATGTTTTGTTCGCGGGTAACGCTCAAGCCGGCGTTGAATTTCCACGAATCGCGCTCGCGCAATGCTTTGCGGTAGGATTCGATGCCTTTGACGAGCGGCTCGGGCAGGTTGGCTTCTGTTTTGAGTTTGTCGAACTGGTCGGCGGCGGCTTCGTTTTGCTTGTCTTCAAACAAAGCGGTGGCAAGCTGCCAGCGGACGACGGGGGCATCGGGGTTTTCGGCGATAAATTGACGGTAATACCCGATAGCTTCTTTCATTTTGCCGTCGTCTTGGGCAACCAATCCGCGTGCGTAGAGCGCCATGTTTTTATCGTGTCCCGGCCATTGTTCGTAAATCGGCAGGACGACTTTGATGCCCGCGATATTACGCGAAACAACGGCGGAATACATGGCGCGGGAAAGCAATTGGGGATTGTCGAGCAGGGTTTTGGCATCGACGTTGACGACTTTTTCAGACGACGTTTCGGCAGCAGGCTTGGCCGCTGCTTCTTCGACAGGGGCAGGTTCTGCCGTTTTGACCTGCAACTCGGGGGCAGGCTGGTTTTGAGGCTCGGACGGCACGTCGGCGGCTTCCGCTGCGGACACGGCGAGCAGGGAGAGGAGTAAGAGTGTTTTCATGATTTCGTAAGACGTTTGGGTTGCAATGGTGCATGAATCTGCGTTTTTTATTTGAGGCGAAACCATATCGGGCATTTGGGTGCTTTCGGGCATGGTTTTGCTTTATATTGTTTTGAGCGCGGATTTTACCGTGTTTTACAGTAAAACAAAATATTGCGGTGGCAAATAAAACGATACGGCATGATTCGGCTTTGACCTAAACCACAGTAAATGCCCTGCTCTACCGTTTGGTTCTGTTTGTCCAACCAAACAAAAAGGTCGTCTGAAACCTCTTTTCAGACGACCTTTCCGGTATTTTTCGATTTAGCGTTTGTCCAAGTCTAAATCAGCTTTGTATTCGATGCGGCCGTGTCCTTTGTTTTCGATGGACACGTCCAATTCTTGTCTGCCGCGTTTGAATTTCAAATCGGCATCGTCGTGTTTGATTTCAGATTCGACCACATGAAAACCTTTGCTGCGCGCGTGGGCGATGACTTTTTTCGCCAAAGACGGAATCGGGTTGCCGCGTGCGGGCAGCTCGGCTTCGTATTCGAATTCGCCGTTGCCCTGACGGTCGGCTTTAACCGTATGCGCGCCTGCGGGAAGGTAAATTTCGGCAGGAAGCGGGGCGGCGAAAGCAGTGGCGGAGAAAAGCGCCAAAATGCCGGTTGCCAATAAAGATTTTGTTTTAGCCATACTGTATCCTTTCGGGGAAGGCATATAAAAACGCCGCCATGTTATCGGCAAGGCAACACCCTATCAAGCAAATAAACCTTGTTTTACGTATGACAGTGTTTTTGCGCGCAGCGTTTACGCGGTTTTGCGATAACCCTGCAAAACCCTGCGCCTTGCCCTGTAATAAAAGGTTTTCAGACGACCTTTTGAAACACGGCTTTTGCGCTTTCGGGTAAAATAGCCGCTTTGTTTTTATTCAGGCAGCTTCAACCAAATGTCTTCCTCCCTTTCCAAAAAAACCGCCTACCTGCTGATCGCGCTGACCGGCATCGCGCTTGACCAACTGACTAAATGGGAAATCCTCGCCCACTTCCACAAAGGCGAGCGACTCAACATCATCCCTTCCTTATTCGACCTGACCCTTGCCTACAACCCCGGCGCGGCGTTCAGCTTTCTTGCCGACCAAGGCGGCTGGCAGAAATTCTTTTTCTTAGGGCTGGCACTCGTCATCAGCGCCTATCTCGCCCGCGCTATCCTGCGCGACGAGTTCCGCCTTTCGGGCAAAATCGGCGCCGCCATGATTATCGGCGGCGCGCTCGGCAATGCCATCGACCGCTTGATTCATGGTCATGTCGTTGATTTCTTACTGTTTTACTGGAAGGATTGGAGTTATCCCGCGTTTAACGTTGCCGACAGCTTTATCTGCGTCGGTGCCGTTTTATTGGTTTTGGACGGACTGTTCCACAAAAAACAACCCAAACCGACCGACGAAACAACAACCGACAACCCTTAAGGTCGTCTGAAATCCGGACCATACACATGACCCAAAAAACCATCATCCTTGCCAACCCGCGCGGCTTCTGCGCCGGCGTTGACCGCGCCATCAGCATCGTCGAGCGCGCGCTGGAAGAATTCGGCGCACCGGTTTACGTCCGCCACGAAGTCGTCCACAACAAATTCGTCGTCGACAACCTGCGCGAAAAAGGCGCGGTATTCATCGAAGACCTCGCCGACGTACCCAAAGGCGCCATCCTGATTTACTCGGCACACGGCGTCTCCAAAGCCGTGCAGCAGGAAGCCGCCGAACGCGGGTTCCGCGTATTCGATGCCACCTGCCCGCTCGTGACCAAAGTCCACAAAGAAGTCGCCCGCCTCGACGCGCAAGATTGCGAAATCATCATGATCGGACATAAAGGCCACGTCGAAGTCGAAGGCACCATGGGACAGCTTCCGCCCGGCAGGATGCTGCTGGTCGAAACCGTTGAAGACGTCGCCGGTCTGCAAGTCAAAAACCCCGACAAACTCGCCTACGTCAGCCAAACCACCCTGTCCGTCGATGAAACCAAAGACATTATCGCCGCGCTGAACGCCCGTTTCCCCAACATCCGCAATCCCCACAAAGAAGACATCTGCTACGCCACGACCAACCGCCAAACCGCCGTTAAAGAATTGGCGGAAGAATGCGACATCGTCATCGTCGTCGGCTCGCCCAACTCTTCCAACAGCAACCGCCTGCGCGAAGTCGCCGCCCAACGCGGCGTCGATGCCTATATGGTCGACAACGCCGGCTACCTGCAACGCGAATGGTTCGAAGGCAAACACAAAGTCGGCGTAACCGCCGGCGCATCCGCCCCTGAAGTTTTGGTCAGGGAAGTCCTGCAAACCATACAGCAATGGGGACACGAAACCATACGCGAAGGCGAAGGCGCGGAAGAAAGCATCGTCTTCGTCCTCCCCAAAGAACTGCGGCGTGAAGGCGAAAACAAACAGATATTGAACAAAGGTTAAACTGTTTATCCCAGCCTTTTCATCCAAGCGGCAAAACAAAAAGGTCGTCTGAAATCCGTTTTCAGACGACCTTCTTTATTTTGCCAGCCGAATCAAGGCATCAACATGCCGCCGTTGACGTGCAGCGTTTGACCGGTGATGTATTTCGCTTGGTCGGAAGCGAGGAACAAGACCGCATCGGCGATGTCCTGCGCTTCGCCGAATTTGCCCAGTGAAGTTTGCGCTTCGAAGGTTTTGCGGGTTTCTTCAGGCAGCGCACGGGTCATGTCGGTGTCGATAAAGCCGGGGGCGACGCAGTTGACGGTAATGCCGCGGCTGCCGACTTCGCGCGCCATGGATTTGGAGAAACCGATCAAGCCTGCTTTTGCCGCGGCATAGTTGGTCTGACCGGCATTGCCCATCACGCCGACGACGGATGTGATGTTGATGATGCGGCCGGCACGCTGCTTCATCATGCCGCGCAAGACGGCTTTGGAGGCGCGGAACACGGATTTGAGGTTGACCTGCATGATATCGTCCCACTCTTCTTCTTTCATACGCATCAGGAGGTTGTCGCGGGTGATGCCGGCGTTGTTGACCAGAATATCCAGCTTGCCGAATTCTTTCTCGATGTCGGCGATCAGGTTTTCGATGGTTTCGGGTTCGGCGGAATTCAATGCACGGCCTTCGCCGCCCCATTGCGCCAGACGCTCGCTAATCGCTGCCGCGCCGCTTTCGCTGGTTGCCGTACCGATGACTTTGGCACCTGCCGCCGCCAACGTGTCGGCAATCGCCGCGCCGATACCGCGCGATGCGCCTGTTACCAATGCGACTTTGCCGCTTAAATCTTGTGTGCTCATGTTTACTTCCTTGTTTTGGGAATGGAGTCTGTTGATTTCAGACGACCTTATAGCATAAATAGTGTGATGAATCTAATTTTTGAGGTCGTCTGAAAACATCAAAGGCTTTCAGACGACCTCGAAGAGGCTTACTCGGGTAACGTGATTTCTTGATACGGAGGCAGATCCAATATGTATCTCAACCAGTTGTCGAAGCTGTATTTTTGGTAGATTTCGGGCGGCAGCTCGCGATAAGGTTTGTCGAGAAACGTTTCCATACCGTCAAAGGTTTTACCGTTCCAAATATAGATATTGTCGGGATGATAAAAATCGTATTTGGCAACTTCGGCATTGGTGGTAATGAGCTTTTTCCGATAGCCGACCGACTCGATTGTCCGAAACGATAAACCCGTATGCACCGCTGCTTTAAAATCCAGCAAGACGCGGCTTTGCATTTCGCGTTTGATGTTGTCCTCGAACGTGAGCGGCTCTGCCGTCGCTTTGATACTGTCGGGATAAACATCGGAATGTTCGTTCAAACTGCCGTCGTTGACATGGAATATCGTGAAATCGATTTTCCAGCCTTTCTTTTCGGCATATTCGGAAAAAGTCGAAATGGCTTTGTCCCTGCCAAGATCGGGAACATGCGATCCCAGAAAATAAAAATCGTAGCGGTTGTCGGTATCGGTTGGTTGGTCTACTTCAAAATAAAAATTGGCGGCGGGAATGACTTTATCGCGATATTTCCGGTTGTCTTCAGGGTCGAAGGCATACACTTTGTCGAAAATATCGATGCTCTCCCATATTTTGGGAAATCTGTCCAACCCGTCCCATTGGTAGGCCACCATCAGCTTTTCGGTTTTTCGCTTGACCTGTTCCAGCAGATACTTCGGATAGATTTGTCCGTTTAAAAACAATGCGTAATCAAAATACTCGTATGTCTTTATTTTCTCCATCATTTCTTGATAAATTTTCGTGAAATGCCGAAGCCGGGCTTTTTTCCTCAAAATTTCTTTTTTCTTTTTCTGCTTCAGGACTTTTTTACACCAGAATGCCCCCAGCCTCATTTTTAAAGACGAATATTTGAAAGGGGGCGCGATATGGTTGTAGCTGATATCGACAACTTGAAATCCTTGTTTTTCTAAATTTTGGATAAGCAATTTATAAATGTCGTTAACTTGGTACATGCCTAATAGGATAATAGGTTTCCGAGACATGGTGTGTGTCCTCCTATTGATTTTAAAATCATCAACTTATTATTGTTATACAGATGAATAAATATCTTGTTGCCCTGTTCAAACTGACCTTTGAAAACAGGATAGGTTTCAGATTTGGGAAACGGCAAGCGGGAGAAGGTACGGCAAACCGTACATTCTCGATGTGAAAGATGTCTTTTAACGGACAAACCGCCTGTGTTTGAACAGCCGGCGTCCGCGCTGCATCGTTTATTGTGAATAGACTTTGAAAGTGCTGAAGCACTCAGTGAATATTTTCCCTTTTATTTGTACCGCCTATCCCGCAAATTTGCTTCTCCGCTATATCTGTTGAATGGCATCCCTGTCGATATGCGGCAGCCCGATCGGTATGTTCGGCTCGATATCGAATGCGCAGTTTATCCAGTTGCTGAAGCTGTATTTGCGTTTCAATTCCGGCGCGATGGGGACGAACGGTCGGGTCAGGAAGTCTTTGAGTTCGTCGAGATTGCTGCCGTCCCAGTAGAACATATTGTCGGGATGGTAAAAATCGTAATGCACGATGGTCGGATTGGTGGTAATCAGTTTTTTATCCAAACCAATGGCCTCAAAAATCCGCAAAGACAAGCCGTAATGCTTGCGGTTGAGGAAGTCGACCAATACGGAGGATTTGGCGGCTTCTTCTAAATTCTGGCGGTAAGACAACGCGTTGGCAAACGAGAAGAACTGTACTTCGGGGATGCCCAGTGCTGCTTGCTCTTCGGCGATTTTCTTGCTCGCCAGACGGAAGTCGATATCCAAACCGATGGCGCGTGCGGCGTCGCAGAAGGCGCGGATGTCGCTGTTGCGGTCTTCTGCGTACGATCCGATAAAGAGGATTTTGTTTTCGGTTTTTTCAGACGGCGTGAAGCTGTCGAAATAGAAACTTGTGGTCGGATGCAATACATGGTTGTATTCGGGCAGCTTGTTTTGATCAAACGGATCGAAGAAATAAAATTTGTCGAAAAATTCGATATTTTCAAAATCTTCTTTCAAGAAAGTCAGCGCTTCCCAGTTGTAATAGACCATCAGTTTGGCGTGGTTGCGCAGCTTGGAAATAAACTCTTTCGGATACGCGCCCAGCCAAATCATGAAGCAATAATCTGCCTGCTCGGGATATTGTTCCAACAACGCTTCCAGCCGCTCTTCCACCAAACGGAACATCACCCGTTTCTTGAAATCCATTCGTCCGAGGACGTTGCGGTACCAGATTTTCTGCATGCGTTGGAAGATGCTTTTGTATTTGAATTCTTTTTCTTCGTAAGTCAGGGACAGTACGTCGAAGCCGCATTTTTCCAGATTCTCAATGATGAGCTCGTGGATTTTAAACAGCTCCGGCATAGCCAGGATAACGGTTTTCTTTTTCATAATCGTCGTGCGGTAAAGAGGAAGGGTCGTCTGAAAATATAGTGGATTAACTTTAAACCACTATACAATCAGGCAATGATGAAATTCTTAAAACGGCTGCGGCACAGGTTCGCCTTCATTAATTGCCGATACCGAGCATACGGTTGAGCCATTGGGTAAACGAATATTTTTCTTTGATATCCGGACTGACCGGCTGATACGGACGCGCCAAGAAATCAGGCAATTCGTCCAAGCTGCCGCCATCCCATAAAAACACATTGTCAGGATGATAAAGGTCGGTGTCGCGTATGCTTTGGTTGGTCGTAATCAGTTTTTTATCGAATCGCAGGGCATCGAAAATGCGGAACGACAAACCATAATGGTCAAACTGGGCAAAATCGACCACCGCCCCGCAGCTTTGTACCTTGCTTAAATTGTTTTCAAAACTCAGGATGCTGCTGCGGTCGAGATATGTGATGCCTTTTGTGCCGAAGGCTTTTTCGGCGCGGTCGTCTTTGCAATAAATATGGAAATCCAAAGGCAGCCCGAGGCGTTCCGCTTCGCTGATGAAATGCTTGGTCTGCCCTTCCCTCCTCAATTCGTAGCCGCCGAGGAAGTAGAGGCCGCCGTTTGACGGCAATTCGGGGACAGGAAAATCGAAGTAAAAATTGGTCGTGGCTTTGAACCCGCACTCCGGATATTGCTTAATATCTTGCGGGTCGAAAACCCAGCATTGGTCAAAATAGTCCAAATATTCCAAGATATCGGGGAATCTCCCGATGCCGTCCCATTGGTAATTGACGCATATTTCACTGTGCGCACGAATGGCAGCAATGATTTCTTTGGGATAGATGTTGGCACGGATACACAAGGCGTAATCCGCTTTTTTTCCGTTTAACGAACCCAGCTTGCGCGCAATGTCATCCCGATAGCGGCTATATTTCAAAACCTTTTTGTAGTCGCCGTCTTTGGCAACATATTTGTAATATAGGTTTTTCACCCTGCTCGCCATATTGGGATAAAAAGAATCCCTGTCGTCGTAACAAAGGTTGACGACGTCGAACCCCAAAAAACGCAGGTTTTTTTCGATGCACTTGTCGAGTTCGTACATATAGGGAACGGCAAGGATGATGGTTTTATTCATGATTCGGGCGGGGTACGGTTAATCTTAGGTACTTCAACTCATTGGATATTGGCTTGGCGGTACAACGCCGTATGGATTTAAAGTTCATTCGCTGTCATTTTCAGACGACCCTTTGCTGCCATCGAAAGGGTCGTCTGAAAACATCAATCTGCTTGGTTCGACAGTATTTCTTGATATAGGCCTGCCAATTCGTCTTTTTGTTCCGCAAAAGTCCGAATGTGGCTTTTCGGCAATTCAATGACTGCGCCATCGTCCATTGCTTGATAGCGTTCGCAAACTTCGGCAATGGCGCGGCTCAATTCTTCCACGCCGCTGTCAAACGGAATGACCGTGCCGTTTTCGCCGTCGATAATGTCTTCGGACACGCCGCCAGCATCCGTGGCGATTACCCAAACATCACGCAACACCGCTTCCCTAACCGTCAAGCCGAAACTTTCTTTCCATTGGGTCGGGAACAGCAAAACATCGATTTCCGAGAAGAAATAGTCGATGGTGTCTTGGCTGTAAGCAGGTTCGATGCGGAAGCGTTCCACGCCGTCGAAATCGCTGTCAAAAAACGAACGTGCGCCGACATTGAGCATATTGTCCACGACAACCAGTTCGGTATTGGGGAAACGGTGTTTCCTGAAGGCTTCTAAAATCAGATGAACGCCTTTGATTTTGGTTTTTCCGCCGACATAGCCGAAGCGGATAACGTCTTTTTTCCGTTTGGATATTTGACCCAAGGGGCGGGTAACACCGTTTTTGTTGACGAGGACGTTCCTGCCCAAGGTTTTTTCATGCAGTTCGGCAAAATATTTGCTGGGCGCAAGCAACATATCGATTTTCGCCAAGGCGCGGGCTATGGTTTTGCTCCGTTCGTCTTCGGTATTCCATTGCTCGCGGAAGACTTCATTTTCGTCAAGCATGAACTGGTTCGGACAAATCCACCATGCGTCATGCAGGGTAACGAGGGTTTTGACACCAGCTTCCCGACAAATATCGACCATACCGACACCCATGCTTTGAATGCAGTGGATATGGGCGATGTCGGGCTGTACGAGTTCGATGATGTCTTTGACGGCCTCATCAAAACGCGGGTTTTCGTGGGCTGCTGCATCTTCTGAAGGAACGGCAACGCCGAACACGGTCACTTTGCCGTATTCGTAACGGATGACACTGTACGGCGGCAGCCAGCTCTTCATCGGCAAAGTCGTTACCGCATATATTTCGTAGGCTTCTTCATCGGCAAGCAGTTTGTTCAGTTGCTCGGCAACAATAGTCGCCCCGCCAAACGATTGCGGATGATAGTAAACATTAAACGATAAGACTTTGGTTTTCCCTTTTGCGGCAGATTCAAAACGGACGGCGGGTGCAAGCTGCGTGCTGCCGATGGCTTGCGGACTGTATGTTTCCGTGACCGTACGGTATGCCGCCTGCGCCATACTGTCGTGCAGCTCGGGACTTTGAATCAGGATAGCGAACGCTTCATGCCATTGCTGTTCGCTGTCTGCCAGAAAGCCGTTTTCGCCGTTGACAATCACATCGGCGAAAGCCGCCCTTGGCGAACATACGGACGCCACTTTGGTAATCGATGCTTCAAGGTATTTAATATTGCTCTTGGCATCGTTGAAAACGAAGTTTTCCAAAGGCGCGATACTGATGTCGCATTCGGACAAATAGGTCAGGTATTCCGTATAGTTGCAAAACGGAATGCGCTCGATTTGGCTTTGTACTTCATCGAAATATTCGGGCAGCTCCAAATAGCCGATGATTCTGAACCTGACATTCGGATTTTCTTTCAATATGTTGGCAAGCGCAGGAGCGGCTTCCAAAAAGTCGATGTTGTGCGTTTTGGTGCCCGAACCGTAAATAATCCGAATCAAACCGTCTTCTTGTTTTTTCAGACGACCTTCGATGCTGCGTGCCGCTGCCAGTGTTTCATCATCCAACGCGTTTTCAACCACATAAACGGTCTCCAAACCTGCTTCCTTCATGGCTTTTGCCAGTCCGGAAGTCGAAGCGATGCCTTCGTCGCACGCCAACATGGCTTGCCGGTAAAGTTTCGCGCCGTTGATTACGCCCTCTCTTTCTGCCGGTTCAAGCGAGTTGATTGTGCTGCTGGTTTTCAGGACATCTTCGTCAAAAATCAAATCATCGACATCCCATAATGTTTTGATGTTCAGACGACGGCATTCCGCAATTAAATCCATTACGCTGTCAAAACCGGGAACGCGGTAGAAAATCACCAAACTTGCCAAAGAAATCTGTTTCTTGGCTTCGTTGCTGTCCGTCCATGAAGTTACGGAACAAGGAATACCCAGCTCCTCAAGCATTTCCTGCTTTTGGATAACGCGGTATTTTTTGCATTGCGGAATACTGAGTTCGGCAATGATGGCAACTTTAGGCGCAAGCGTGTCGGTAGCATGTTTGGTCAGCCGCTGGATAAACGTTTGCGGAATCGGGTCTGCCTGAACGCCGAGAACTTCCTGTGCAACAACAGGCGAAGAACCGACTGTTTTTAAAAGCTGTTTCACGCTTTTAATCGAATGGGTTTGCTTGTAATGGCGGCGTAAAAACTGATATGCCTTGCCGATACTGCCCTTCTCGCGCACCAAAAGACGGAAGCCTTTGCGGTAGCGGTTGGCAGAGCTGATGGCCTGTTCGGTTTTAACGAACGGCTTGAATACCTTAACCGTCCACAACCCTTTGTATTTTGCCAATCGTTGGCTTTCCTGACGGATGTGCTGCTCCAATAAAGCACGGTTTTCATTGAGTCCGTGTATGGTTTGCTCGAACGATTGTCTGTTTTCATTCAAGGTATGGATGGTGTGTTCGAGCGACTGTTTTTCCTGCTGCAAGGTATCGATTTGTTTTTTCAGCAGTTCGATTTGTTTGTCTTGTTCTTTCGATTGCTCTTCTGCTGCCTGGCTGCGCACCATCAACTGCATCAACATGTCGATTTGCTGTTGCAGAGACTCAGTCTGCTTGGCAGACAGTTCGGTTTGTTGCAGCAGTTTTGCCATTACATGCTGCAATTCTTGGTTTTGATTTTGCATATTGGTATTGTCTTCTCGCAATTGAAGGTTTAATTCGGATAAAGATTGGATTTGTTGTTCTAGTAAGGATATTTTTTGAATACAGTCGGAATATCCCAAATGATGTTGCATAAACAGCGCGCGGTTTTTCTCGTAGACTTTTTGCCAGTCTTCGCGGTTTAAATCAGGATTTTGCTCCAAGCGGTTAATCAGTGATGACCCGTCACGGCGTTTGCGGTAGCGGAACAACACTTCCGGAATACGGATAACGGTTCCTCCGTTGCTTAAGAGGCGTATCCAAAAATCCCAGTCTTCATGTGTCGTCAGGTTTTCATCAAACCCACCCAAGGCGGCAAAATCTTCGGCGCGGTGCATGGAGACGGATGAAGGAAAACGGTTGCCCATCAACAGGCTTTCCAAACCGTCATAATCCGGCAGATTCCATAAGCCTTCTTGCGCATCGAAATATTCCGCCAACGGATACACCAGCTTGCAGTCGGGGTTGTTTTCCAAAACCGTGACGCATTTTTCGATGTAATCCGGCAGGATGAGGTCGTCTGAATCGAGAAACAGGAAGTATTTGCCCCCCGCCAGCCGCGCCGCATGGTTTCGGGCGGCGGCAACGCCTTGATTGTTTTGTACGGCGTAACGTATGGCGGGCTTGTCCGCCAGAAACTCCCTCAAATAATCGGCGTGTTCCGGGTCGGAGCCGTCGTCAACAATGATGATTTCAAAATTCTGATGGCTTTGGCTAAGGACGGACTGGATGGTTTCTACAATGTATTCCTTACAGTTGTAGTAAGGGATCATCACGGAGACGGTGGGGGACTGGGCTTGATGATTCATGCGGATAGTTCCTTTCTGTCTGTTCGGCAGCCTTCCTTGTCTTTCGGCTCATTGTTTTCAGACGACCTCTTAGGCAAATCGTCCTTCAACTGACCGACAGGTCGTCTGAAAATCAACCTGCTGCCTGCTTCGGCATATTGCGCAACATGGAGTAATAGCCGTTTTGAGCCATCAGCTCGCTGTGTGTGCCTTGTTCGACAATATGGCCTTCATCCATAACGATGATGCGGTCGGCTTGTTCGACGGTGGTCAGGCGGTGGGCGACGATGATGCTGGTGCGGTTTTCCATCAGGCGTTCGAGGGCTTGTTGGACGAGGCGTTCGGATTCATTGTCCAGCGCGCTGGTGGCTTCGTCCAAAAGCAGGATGGGGGCATCTTTCAAAATGGCGCGTGCAATGGCGACGCGTTGACGCTGACCGCCAGAGAGCTGATTGCCGTTTGCGCCTATCGGTTGGTTCAAGCCGTATGGCGAACTTTCAACCAAGTCTTTCAAATTCGCGGCTTTGAGGGCTGCCAATACTTCTTCTTCAGTTGCATCGGGACGGCTGTAACGGACGTTTTCCAAAAGAGTGTCGTCAAACAGGAAAACATCTTGGGAAACAAGGGCGAATTGGGAACGCAGGTTGTCGAGTTTGATGTCTTCAATATTCACATCATCCAAATAAACCGTGCCCGAGCTTGGTTCGACAAAACGCGGAAGCAGGTTGACGACGGTGGATTTGCCGCTGCCTGAGCGACCGACCAAAGCAACGCGTTCACCTTGGCGGATGTCAAGATTGAAGCCGTCCAAGGCTTTTTTACCGTCTTCGTGGTAGCGGACATCGACGTTTTCGAATTTCAGACGACCTGAAACGTTTTTCAGATGTTTGGTGCCCTTGTCTTGTTCAGGCTCGGTATCGAGGAATTGGCAAACCGCATCCGAAGCGATAAACATGGTCTGCATGGGGATGCTGATGTTCGCCAAGTTTTTGATCGGACCGAGCATTTGCAACATGGCAACGATAAATGCCATAAATTCGCCGATGGTGGTATAGCCTTGCTGACTCTGCCAAAGGGCGATAAAGATGACGACAGCCAAAGCAAACGACGCAATCAACTCACTGAACGGAGAACGCGCCGCGCTGGCTTGTGTGATTTTTTTACCGAGACGGACAATGGTGTCATTGACTTCGGCAAAGCGTTCGGACGCTTTCTTCTGACCGCCGAAGAGTTTGACCACGCGGTGTCCTTGGTGGACTTCGTTAACGACGTTATTGAGCGTACCGATACTTTGCTGCGCGCTGGCAATAATGTCTTTCAGACGGTTGCGGTAATAGCGGGACAGTAAAGACAGCAACGGAAACATCAGGGCGACAATCAGGCTGAGCTGCCAGTTCAAATACAGCAGGACGCAGACCAAACCGATGACAATCATGGTATCGCGAGTCAGTACGATAAAAACATTGCTGGCATTGCTGATGGATGATTCCGCCATTTGCACCATGTTCATTAAAACTGTGCCGGACGGGGTTTCCTGATGGAATTTGGAAGAGAGTTGCAGCATTTTGGCAAACATATCGCGGCGCAGATGGCTGATTGCCATGACGGAAACCCAAGTCAGCAGATATGTGCTGACATAGCGGCTGATGCCTCGAATAATGACCAAAAAGATAAAAAATATCGGTACAACCCAGACTTTGTTAGGCGTACCCCAAATCAGGTAGGTAAATTGGTCTTTCCAGTTTTGCAGCGTGGCGACGATGCCGCCTGCGGTATTGAGTTCGGGCGGAGCGGAAGGCGGAGCGAAGCCTTGGTTGACCAAGGGGGCAATAAAGGCGGCAAGATAGCTTTCGGTGGCGGCGACGCCAAAGATAGCAATTAACGCAAAAATGATGCGGACTTTATAAGGACGGATGTAAGCCATCAAGCGCATGAAGCTGCGCGAATCTTCTTGGGTAAACAGGCCGAAGGTCAGTTTTTCTATCATTGGCTCGGTGTTCCGGATTAATGCAGATTGAATATTTTATCAATCTGTCGGATTGGTAAAGCCTATAATTATATCGCAACGAAGTTACCGATGCGACGAAATTGCTGTTTTTAAATGAATAACGATTTTTATTTCTGTAAAGTTTTTTCAGACGACCTTAAATGTTCAAAATAAATTGATAGTGGATTGGAATAAGAAACACCCTCCTGCTGTCTGCACCTCCCTATGCGAACACAACCGACAGGCATTAAAAAACGACCTTTCATTAAGAAAGGTCGTCTGAAACAGACAAGGCGGCAAATTTAATGTGCTTCGATAAAGGCCGCGACTTGTTCGGAATTGGTCAAAGCGCTGCACACGGCTTCTTTGTTGATGCGTTTTGCCAAACCTGCCAACACTTTGCCCGGTCCGCATTCGGCGGATTCGGTAATACCTTCTGCAACGAGCGCGTTGACGGTTTCCGTCCAGCGTACAGGACTGTAAAGCTGGCGGACAAGTGCATCTTTGATTTTCTCTGCATCGTCGTAAGCGGCAACATCGGCATTATGGATGACGCGGATTTGCGGCTGTCTGATTTCGACGGTTTTGAGCGCTTCGGCAAGTTTTTCCGCAGCAGGCTTCATCAGGCTGCAATGCGAAGGAACGGATACAGGCAGCGGCAGTGCGCGTTTGGCTCCCGCTTCTTTGGCTGCATTCATGGCGCGCTCGACGGCGGCGGCATTGCCCGCAATCACGACTTGTCCGGGTGAATTGAAGTTGACGGCTTCGACCACTTCGCCTTGCGCGGCTTCTGCACAAATGGCTTTAACCTGTTCATCTTCCAAGCCGAGGATCGCCGCCATCGCACCTACGCCTTGCGGTACGGCAGACTGCATCAGTTCGGCGCGCAGTCGGACGAGTTTGACTGCATCCGCAAAATCCAATGCACCGGCAGCAACAAGTGCGGTGTATTCGCCGAGGCTGTGGCCGGCAACGACGGCTGGCGTTTTGCCGCCCGCTTCAAGATAGGCACGGTAAACGGCAACACCGGCAGCCAGCATAATGGGCTGCGTATTCACGGTCTGCCCGATGAGGTCGGCGTCCGTACCGTTAATCATCGCCCACAAATCTTGACCCAAGACGGCAGAAGCTTCGTCGAAGGTGTTTTTTACGACTGATTGTCCTGCGAAACCGTCCATCATATTGAGGCTTTGCGAACCCTGACCGGGGAAGAAAAATGCAAAAGACATGATATTCCTTTGTTTCAGTTTAGTTTTTCAGAAAATTCGTCAGAGGATTATCGGCGTAATGTATCAGCAGGGCATAGGTAATGGCAACATTTATTGCCACTGTCAGCCAGAAAATCTGAACAAAAGGGACTTTCTTGGTTTTGTGGCGGAACGCGGCGCGCGCAACCAATGCGCCGGGCCAGCCGCCCAGCAGGCTGAATGCGTGCAGTTTGTTTTCTGGGATACGGTTTTGGTATTCGTTTTTACGTCTGATTTTGCGCGCGGACTCCATCGCCGTCTGCTTGTCCTGTTGATAGAGGATGAAGGCGGCGATACTGATAAGTACGTAAATGAAAAACAGTTTATTGGAAAGCACGGCGACAACGGTCAGGAAAACGACGGCGATGACGCTGTTGATCAGGAGTGCCTGCATATCGATATTGAGCCTGTTGTAGTCGGGTGGCAATTCGTCAAACAGGAATGCTTCGTCGCCAAGCCGGACAACCTTGACGGCTTGTTGGCGGTTGCCTTCTATCGGGCGGTTGCAGTAGAAACTGACGCGCTGCCCTGTTTGCGGACGGCAGGTATTGTAATGGTACGCGCTGATGTGGAAGAAAATATTTTGGGATTCGTCACCGAAACGGATAAAGCCGTAGCCTTTGGCATCATCCCATGTAGTAATCGTACCGCTCATGACCTGATTGGGCGGCAACAGATTCTTTTGGGCGGATTTCGGAGCGGGATAACGGGTTTCGGCAACCAACGGCTGCTCGATTTTGACTTCAACTTTAGGACCGTGTTCCGGACGAAAAAAGTGTACGGTTTGACCTTGCGCTTTTTGGGTGGACGCAGCGTGTATCGATTCAGGCTCGGGTTCGGACTCAGGCGTACTGCGGATAACGGCATTGACCAGCAGCCATTGCCCGTTGGGATGACGGCGCAACGTGCCTTCAAGACGGTCGCCCGCTCGAGGCGTACGGGTTTGGTCGGCAAGAAACTGTCCCAGCACAAACACCGGCTGCCCTTCATTTGAAACGTCCATTCCATAACCACCATTCTTCGACCAATCCCAGTCGGTCAGCGTAATGACCGCGCTGTCATTGTTTTTATAACCCGGATTGACGCGCTCGACATCCCTTGCGACGGCGCGGTTGTTTTCCGTTTCTATTTGAAAGCTGACACGATGTCCGGTTTCAGGTTCTTGATAATCGGGGTGGAGGGATTGGCGGTTGGCAAAGATGCGTTGCGAAGACTCGTCGCAAATAATGGAGCCGCGGCTCATTTCCCCGAACCAATGGGCGATTGTCCCGTAATGTTTATTATGGTTCATTTTATTTTTATATTAAGGAAAAAATGTATTGGATAATCAGTTTTGAAATTATACCAATTTATCATAATTCATGTGGATTTTAACCATAATAAATAAAAGGTCGTCTGAAACGGTGTCGGTTTGAAGCAACGACACATTTTCAGACGACCTTTTTTCAATGCTCGGCAGAGACAGCGCCCTTCCCTCTCTGCCTAACATATAGTGGATTAAATTTAAATCAGGACAAGGCGACGAAGCCGAAGACAGTACAGATAGTACGGCAAGGCGAGGCAACGCCGTACTGGTTTAAAGTTAATCCACTATACTTTTCAACTACCACCCTGAATCTTCTACACTTTAAACAACTAGCCTATCCCTCAAAATACGAATCCCAGCTTCCCTATCAAAAAGGTCGTCTGAAACCGCACCAACGCAGTTTCAGACGACCTCTTAAGTTTCAAACGGACAAAAAATCAGTATTTCACCAACACCGCGCCCCATGCGAAGCCGCCGCCTATGCCTTCGAGCAGCAAGTTTTGTCCGCGTTTGATTTGACCGTTTTGAATGCCGACATCGAGCGCGAGCGGGATGGAAGCGGCGGATGTGTTGCCGTGTTCCTGTACGGTCAGGATGACTTTTTCCATGTCCAGACCCAAGTGTTTGGCGGTGGAGTCGATGATGCGTTTATTGGCTTGGTGCGGCACGAGCCAGTCGATTTGATCGGGGGTATAACCTGCTTCGCTGATGACTTCGTCGGCGATTTTTGCGAGCATTTTGACTGCGAATTTGAACACGCCCGGCCCGTCCATCGTAATGTAGGGCGAGCCGCAAACTTGTCCATTGGCGATTTGACCGGGCACGTTGAGCAGGTCGAGGTAGTTGCCATCGGCTTTGAGTTTGCCGTGGATGATGCCCGCTTCGTCGGACGCACCCAACACTACCGCGCCTGCGCCGTCAGCAAACAAAACGCAGGTCGTGCGGTCGTTCCAATCCACGATGCGGCTGAACGTTTCCGCGCCGATGACCAAAGCCTTTTTCGCCATACCGCTTTTGATGTAGGCGTTGGCAGTGGACAGAGCGTACATAAAGCCCGCGCAGACCGCCTGTACGTCAAATGCGGGGCAACCGTTTTCTATACCGAGCTTTTGTTGGACGATGGTCGCAGTGGATGGGAACTGCATATCGGGGGTGGCGGTCGCCACGATAATCAAATCGATTTCATCGGCAGCGACACCGGCAGCAACCAGCGCGCGGCGCGATGCTTCGGCGGCGAGGTCGCTGGTTTTTTCGCCTTCGTCTGCAATATGGCGGAACTTGATGCCGGTACGGGTGGTAATCCACTCGTCGGACGTATCGACTTTTTTCGCCAAATCGTCGTTGCTGACGCGGTTGGCGGGAAGATAGCTGCCGGTACCTAAAATTTTGGCGTATTGCATGTGAAGGCCTTTGAGCGTTGATTCGGATAATCGGCTATTGTAAGCGAAAACGGATGAATTGCCCAACGCCGCGAAGACGCAAAACAGGTAAAGCAGGCAATGGCTTGAAAAACAAATATAGTGGATTAAATTTAAATCAGGACAAGGCGACGAAGCCGCAGACAGTACAGATAGTACGGCAAGGCGAGGCAACGCCGTACTGGTTTAAAGTTAATCCACTATATAAACCCATGATTTCAATAAAATTTACTTTTCAAACCATCTAGGAATTTACGTTTCCCATCCCGTTTTCAGACGACCTCGGTTACACAAAATCCCCCCAAAGCGTCTGCATCGCCGCAATCGCCGCCAGCGAAGCGGTTTCCGTCCGCAACACCCGCTTGCCCAGCGTTACCGACTGGAATCCCGCCTCAAACGCCATTCTCTCCTCCTCGTCCGTCCAGCCTCCTTCCGGCCCCACCATAAAAATCAGGTCGTCTGAAAACGGCTTGACGGCACGCAAACTTTGGGCACGGTTCAAACTCATCAACAGCTTGGTCGTTTCAGACGACATCTGTTTCAAAGCCTCGCGGTAAGGCAGCAGCGGGCGTACCTCCGGCACAATATTCCTGCCACTTTGTTCGCAGGCAGACACCACAATTTCCTGCCAACGCGCCACCCGTTTGTCCGCCCGCTCGCCGCTCAGGCGCACGACGCAGCGTTCGCTGATCACCGGCTGAATTGCTATCACGCCCAGCTCCACGCTTTTCTGCAAAGTAAAATCCATACGTTCGCCGCTCGATACCGACTGCACCAGCGTGATTTTCAGCGGCGACTCGTTGTCCGTCTCCTCCTCGCGCAACACTTCCGCACAGGCACGGCGTTTCTCCAAAACATCCAAACGAGCGGGATATGCCCTGCCGTTGCCGTTAAACAAAACGACCTCCTCCCCGCAGCGCACGCGCAAAACATTTAAATGACGCACAACATTATCAGGCAGTTCAACGACTTGCCCCGCATATAAAGCATCAGGCAGATAAAATCTGGACATGGTTCTTCAAGTGAAAACGGATATAATAACGCGATTATACGATTTCGCACCCCAACCGCAAAAACAAGGACAAAAAGTGTTACACCGATTGCAAAAAGTCGTCCGGCACATCGCGCAAACCGAAGTCATGCCGCGCTTCCTGAATACCCCGTCGCACCGCAAAGAAGACGGCTCCATGCTCAGCGAAGCCGACCTTGCCGCCCAAACCGCCTTTGCCGCCGCCCTGCCCTTGTTGATCGACAGCCCCATGCTCGGCGAAGAAATGAGCGTACAAGAACAAACCACCCTTTGGAAACTGCACGCGCATACCGACGGGCTGTGGGTCGTCGACCCCATAGACGGCACCAACAACTTCGTCAACGGACTGCCCCATTTCGCCGTTTCCGTCGCCTTCGTCAAAAACGGCCGCGCCGAACTCGGCATCATCTACAACCCCGTCAGCGGCGAATGCTTCTACGCCGAGCGCGGCAAAGGCGCATACCTCAACGGCACACCACTGCCCCTGCGCACCGTCGATAAAAAACTCAGCGAAGCCATCGCAGGCGTCGAAATCAAATACCTGCGCTCCGGCAAACTCACCAGCCGCATGAGCACGCTCGCCCCCTTCGGCACCATCCGCAGCATGGGCAGCAGTACGCTCGACTGGTGCTACCTCGCCAGCGGACGCTACGACGTTTACGTCCACGGTGGGCAAAAACTGTGGGACTACGCCGCCGGTGCGTTGATTTTCGAAGAAGCAGGCGGCAACCTGTCCACTTTGGAAGGCGACGACTTCTGGAGCGGCGAACACGTTTTCAAACGCTCCGTCATCGCCGCCCTGCAACCCGCCCTGTTCGAGCGTTGGGAAAAATGGATACGGGAGAACCAGTAAACCCGTTTTAACAAATGTAGTGGCAGATTGAACAAAACAAAGATAGAAATTATGAAAAGGTTTTTCAGACGACCTTTTTGATATCCATCCACCCATTTCAAAGCAATCAATCTGATGAGCAGACCTTCCGTTATTTTTATAGTGGATTAACTTTAAACCAGTACGGCGTTGCCTCGCCTTGCCGTACT
>CAKARM010000003.1:0-24975 GCA_916720585.1 uncultured Neisseria sp. | reverse complement strand
GATTTGAGTTTTGGTATTTTTGCCCGACGGGGTGAAAAATACAGTTGCTACGGCTGAAATCCCGCTGCCGCTTTGACCCGTATTGCCGTTTTTTGAGCTTGGAAAATCATTTTCTCAGGCAAAGCCCGCGTGGCGGGCGTTGGCGGAATGCGCCGAACTGGCTTGGTTCCAGTAGGTCGGATTCTTGAATCCGACGGCCTTTGGGATGGCAGGCTTTTGTCGGATACAAGTATCCGACCTACGGCCGGTTCGGCATTGCCGCGCAAACCAACCTACTTATTCGGCGGATTAATCGGCAGCGTCGAGCGGGAGACTTTGACGTCGGGGCATTTTTGCTTCATTTGATAGCGGAACACTTCCGCCTTGCGTTGATTGCCGGTTTTTTCGTAATTCGTACCCAAAATTACCTCGTCCGCCTGATTCCGTATATCGGCGTAAGGGATATAGACGGATTGGGTGGTCTCGCAATATTCAATTTCCTCCGAATCGATCGGCTTGATGACTAGCAGGCGGAACTCTTCTTCGTCGCGGAAGGCGAAGTCTTTAAACAGATAGCGGATGTATTCCAAGGCTTCTTTATCCTCATCGCTGACGGCAGATTTGTTCTTGAAAAACCTGATAAGATCTTTTAAAGATTTTCTTAATTTTTTCAAGCGAAAGCGATGCCATTTTTCATTTCCGACGGGTTTCAGGCGGATACCGAATTTCGTTTTTCCTTGAGACAGAAACCATATCCCGCATTTCTTATCCGCAATATATTCATCTTTGTAAGCGACATAAGCGACTTGATAAAGCGGCAATTTTTCATATTCATCAACTTTTGGCAGGTCGTCTGAATTCTGCCCAGACATTTCGGACAGGCTGCGGAACGGGGCGGAAACATCCGATTCTTTCAGCCAATCCCCGTTTTTATTGAACACCAGGCAGCAGCCAGAAGCCTCCACGCCGCCTTCTTTCCCATACAGACGAAACTGGTTCAAATCGTTGATGCGGCTAGAGAAGCAGGTAAAAAAAGCATTGTGGGACGCGCCATCCGCTTTGTTTTCCAACTCCAAATCCTGTTGGTTCAGCAAGTCCAGCAGCCCCCTGCCTTCGGATGGGTCGTTCATATAGGTGGAGCTGCCGAGCCGCATCGGACTGGCGGTTTCGTTGCCGCCGATGCTGAATAATATATGGCATACATGGGGCGAGGTGTAATGCGCCATCGGGGTAAAACCCAACTCTATCGGCGTAATATGGAGAACCGCCAACACGGTTGAAACGGCATCTTGCGGTTGTGAAGTTTTACCTTTGAAAAGCGATTCCTGTATTTCTTGTTTTTTCTTTTCGAAATAAGAATGCCAATTTTCATTGAGATAAGCGACATCTCTTAAACTTTGACGGATTTGTTTGGCTGTTTTTGTTTTTTTTGTTTCATCACTTAATAGTGATAATTGTTCATCAGCAGCCAAAAGATATTTACCGGCTTGTTTCTTGAAAAGTGCTTCCGCTTTATCCGTATTTTTAATTCTCTTAACCCGCTCTATATAACAACGGCTAAGTCCAAATCGAGCAAATATTTGTTGTTGAATGCGGATTTGTTCATTTTCCAATTGTCTGGTAAGCCGTAAATTTCGTTTGGCAAATGCATTAGCTTGGCTGAACAGTTTGGCAGCCTCGTTCATATCCTTGGTTTTTATAGCTTGCTCCAAATAACAACCACAAAACCAAGATAGGGCATCGATTTGTTCTTTAATACTGTCATCCTGTTTATCTCCCAGTTGCTCGGCAAGTTGTAATCTTTTTTCGTTGTGTTTAATGGCTCGCCCGAATAGGTCGTTTATTTCGCCTGTATTCTTGGTTTTCCTAGCTTGCTCGGCATAACAATGGACAAGCCAAGATTGGGCGGCAGTTTGTTGCCAAATACAATCTTGTTTATTTTCCAGTTGCTCGGTAAGTTGCAGCCATTTCTCATAGTGTTCAACGGACTGCTCGAACAGTTCGCTTGCTTTATCTACATACTTGGTTCTCTTGGCATATGTAAGATAATGATGACCAAGCCAAACTTGGACATCGATTTGTCCCTCAATACTGATCTTTTTATTTTTCAGTTGCTTGGCAAGTTTCAACCTTTGCTGATAGTGTTCAACAGCTAGTTTAAACAGTTCGTCTGCCTTATCCGCATTCTTGGCTTTCTCTGCCTGTGCAAAATAACAACGACCAAGCCAAGTTTGAATCAAGATTTGTTCTGTACTTTGAGTGCGTTTATCCGTAATTCCATCCCAAGCCTGATGCAGTTTTTCAACTGCTTTAGTGTATTTTCCCTTATCAAATAATTTGACACCTTCAACAATTAAATCAGTAACATGCATCATTTATCCTCTATCAAACCAATCCATTAAAAACCAATCAGACGAAAATTGTACACCATATATACCGAAGCCTTCCTTCCCGCCCCCAAAGCAGAAAACCGATTCAGTATCCATCCATGTTTATAAAAAGGTCGGCTGAAAACCTAAAAATACGGTTTTCAGACGACCTTCCGACCATCCGCCTTCACCTGTCCGTCCTGACCCGCACAAACGTCGCAAATTTCGGCGTACCTTTTTGTGTGAAGCCGCGGTAGCGGTATGTGATGACCGAGCCGATTTTGGGCGGGTTGTCGCGGTCTTTGTCTTTGAAGCCGCTGCCGATGCGGAATTCGCCGTGTTGGTTTTTGCAGCCGACCGCGCCCAGCCGTCCGGCGTTGCGCCCTTTGCCTTCATAATGCCGCGTTACCGTGCATTCGTCGTCGTATTGGCTTTTCAGCTTCAATAATTGGCTGCTCCTGCCGCCGCTGTAACGCGATTCGGGCTGGCGCAGCATCACGCCTTCGCCGCCCTGCGCTTCGATTTGTTTCAAAAAATCCATCGCGTGCTGCCGGTCGCGCACTTTGGTTTGAGGGATGATGGTGATGGGCGCGTTCGGATGCGTTTTCAGCCATTGCGTTGCGACGGCGAGGCGTTGGTAGAGATTGCCCTGTGCTTTGGGTACGTCGAAAACATGAAGGCGGATGCCGCGCCAATCGCCGGAAGACGAGCGCACGGCGGCGGAAATCTGTTCAAACTGTCCGCGTCCGCTATACAGCTCGCCGTCGAGCGGATAGGGCGGGAACTGCGCGGTAAAACCTTTGGGCGGCGTGAACGCGTAGCCCTGCCTGCTGACCAGTTGCCGCCCGTCCCAATACGCGCGCACGCCGTCGAGCTTCTCGCTCATCGCCCAGCCTGTAATGTCTTGATCTTTGTATTCCTGCGCCAGCATCAAATCCGCGCCGAGCGCCGTTTGGATGAAAAAAGCGGCAAAAATCGGTATCATGCCCTGCATTGAAGTTCTCATAAACGTTCCAATAATGTGAGTGATTATTTCAAATATAATAATGATACCGCATAAACAGACCGAAGGTCGTCTGAAAACATCATTTCAACGAAGTTCAATCCCCGTCCAACCACTACCCAAGGAATCCCGCCTCATGGCACTTCAAGCCGAAATCATTGCCGTTACCCCTTTCCGCCAAAACTGCACCCTCTTGTGGGATGACGAAACCCGTGAAGCCGTCCTGACCGATGTCGGCGGCGACGTTCCCTACCTGCTGCAAGAGCTGGACGCGAAAAACCTCACCCTGACCGCCATTTGGCTGACCCACGGACACCTCGACCATGCCGGCGGAGTGGTGGCATTGCGGGAACACCGCCCCGTCCCCGTCATCGGCCCTCATGCAGACGACGATTTCCTGCTCCAAGCCCTGCCCGAAACGACCGCCCAATACGGCTTTCCCGTTTCCCCCGCATTCGAGCCGACCCGCTGGCTGACCGAAGGCGAAACGCTCAAGGTCGGCAGCTACGCCTTTCAAGTCCTGCACATCCCCGGCCACACGCCCGGCCACGTCGTTTTCTACTGCGCCGAAGCAGGGTTGCTCATCGCGGGCGACGTATTGTTTTACGAAACCATAGGCAGAACCGACTTCCCGCGCGGCAACCACGCCGACCTCATCCATAATATCCGCACCAAACTGTTCGTCCTGCCCGAAGACACCCGCGTCATCGCGGGACACGGCAGAATGACCGACATCGGGCATGAAAAACGGCACAATCCGTTTTTTTAAATCCTGAAAGCGAAAGGTCGTCTGAAACACGGATAAGCGTTTCAGACGACCTTTTTATAGAAAATGAGTAAAATGCAATGGAATACACTTTAAAGGAAATTCGTAATATGAAAACCGCGCATGAAACATTAGCTGAGTTCATTCAAAAAATGAAAGATTATGAATTGTATTGGGGAGGGCTTACTCAAAAAAGTTTGGATGAAGGTACTTTTTTTGAAATTGATGAAGATGAAAACTGTAAAAAACAATCTGATGAAATCAAAAAAATACATCACCAATTTTTATCTAAAAAAGCTTTATCTTTAAAGCAAGCTAGACAAGAAGCCCCTGATTTTGGAATGCCACCAGAATATAACCAAACCATTACAGCCGAACGGAAAATCAGTGATAAAAAATATGAAATAGATGTGTTGAGTGAAAGAGGGGAAAAGAAAACCTATACGCTGGTTTTGGAAGGTGGGGAATGGAAAATCGATCAGATGGGTTTTATGTATTACGATAAATGGAAGAAGTCCCGCCAATTGTTTTGAAGAAACGATAATTTGTCATCGGTTAGCTTAAGAATCAATACCTTGATAAAGTTGATTGAAGGGCTGGTTCCCGGAAAATTTGTTTTCTTAAAAAGGTCGTCTGAAAAGTTCAAAATCTTTTTCAGACGACCTTTGACGACTTTGACCGCGCTCAAAACTGCTGCGCTCCGCTCATGCTGCCTGATTTGAAATAATTTATTTAAAAATAAAAGGATAGCCTTTTATTTTGCCCAAGGTCGTCTGAAAACCTGCGCTTTGCAAACCTGTGGTTTAGGATTAGTATAACTATACCAATTTATCCCAAATCCATTTCAAATCATTCACTTCGGAGAGATTCCATGAGCTACACGGCCCCTGTAAACGAATTGCGTTTCGGCATCCGCGTGCACGGCAGGTTGGACGAAATCCTGCAACTGCCCCATGCGGAAGGTTTGGATGCGGAAACGGTGGATGCGGTGCTGGACGAAGCGGCGCGGTTTGCCTCGGAGCAATGGGCGGGCACCAACCGTACCGGCGACCTCTACGGCGCGGGTTTTTCAGACGACCTGATCACCACCCATCCGGATTTGGCGCATGCCTACGATGATTTCTGCGAAGCGGGCTGGGCGGGTTTGCGCGCGCCGACGGAGTTTGGCGGGCAGGGGCTGCCGGCGGTCGTGTCGGCGGCGTGTGAGGAGATGTGGTGCGCCGCCAACCTCGCCCTGTCGTTGATGCCGATGCTGACGCTGGGGGCGGTGGACGCGCTGTTCAAACACGGCAGCGAGGAGCAGAAACAGACCTACCTGCCGAAAATGTGCAGCGGCGAATGGGCGGGAACGATGAATTTGAGCGAACCGCAGGCGGGTTCGGATTTGAACCATATCGCCACCCGCGCCGTGCCGAAAGAAAACGGCGCGTATGCCCTCAGCGGTCAGAAAATCTTCATCACTTGGGGCGATCAGGAAATGACGGAAAACATCGTCCATCTGGTGCTCGCGCGCCTGCCCGATGCCGCGCCGGGCGTGCAGGGCGTGTCGATGTTTATCGTGCCGAAATATTTGGTGAACGCGGACGGCAGCTTGGGCGGACGCAACGGCGTGCGCGCCATCGGCATCGAACACAAGCTCGGCATACATGCCAGCCCGACCTGTACGATGGAGTTCGACAATGCCGAAGGCTATCTGGTCGGCAGGGCGGGCAAGGGTTTGGCATATATGTTTACCATGATGAAAACCGCGCGGCTGAACGTCGGCATCGAAGGCCACGCCGTCGCCGAACGTGCCTACCAAAACGCGCTCGCCTATGCCAAAGAGCGCGTGCAGGGACGCGACGAAACGGACGGTTCAGACGACGTGGCGATTATCCGCCATCCCGACGTGCGCCGTATGTTGTTGATACAAAAGGCAACGCTCGCCGCCCAACGCGCCCTGTATCTGCGCGCCGCCGCCCTGACCGATTTTGCCGCCGCCTGCCCCGACAACGTATTGCGCAAAGAAGCCGAGCGCGAACTGGATTTCCTGATTCCCATCGTCAAAGCCTGGCCGACCGACAACGGCGTCGTCCTGACCAACCTCGCCGTTCAGATTTACGGCGGCGCGGGTTACGTCGAAGAAAGCGGCGTGGCGCAATACCTGCGCGACGTGCGGATTACGCCGATTTACGAAGGCACCAACGGCATACAGGCCGCCGATTTGGCAGGGCGCAAAACCACCGGCAAAAACGGCGCGCTGCCCTTGAAGCTGCTCGCCGAAGGCAAAGAGCTGGCGGACAAACTCGCCGCCACCGAACCCGCCGCTGCGCAGCAACTGGCGCAAGCCATTGAAACGGCAGAACAAAGCATCGCCCGCATGGTCGGATACGCCGACCGTCCTGCCCTCGCCGCCGCCGCGTCCAACGCCTACCTGCAACAAATGGGGCTGACGCTCGGCGCCATCGGACTCGCCCGCGCCTACCTTGCCGCCGAAGCCGCCCAAGCGGAAGACGCCGACGGCTTCGGCAGCGGTTTTTACGCCGCGCAGCAACACAACGCCCGCGTCTATTGCGCCCACGTCCTGCCGCAGGTTTACGCCTGCGCCGCGCAGATTGAAAACGCGCAGGCATTGTTGGACGTACCGTTAGAACTTTATTGACGGATACGGGTTTGAAAAGAGGTCGTCTGAAATTGGAAATCAGGTTTCAGACGACCTTCTTTTGTCAGCGTTAGCGTGGATTGAAGCAGAACGCCTGAGTCGAATTGAGCCATCTGTCCGAACGGGCATTGGACGGAAATGGAAAGGGAACAGGCTTGCCGCCGCGTAAAAAGGTCGTCTGAAAACGTTTTAACGCTATTCGTTAGACGTTTTCAGACGACCTTTTATAGTGGATTAACTTTAAACCAGTACGGCGTTGTCTCGCCTTAGCTCAAAGAGAACGATTCTCTAAGGTGCTGAAGCACCAAGTGAATCGGTTCCGTACTATCTGTACTGTCTGCGGCTTCGTCGCCTTGTCCTGATTTAAATTTAATCCACTATATTTATTCCGCCAAACCGTTCAGCCTTTCGGATAAAACCGCACCACGTTTTCTCCTTCGGGCAACGTCAGTTTCTTCACGGCATGGCCGTACACGGTTTCGAGCGTGACGGTCAGACCGCCTTCGGTTTCGAAAATCTTATCCACAAAGGCTTCAGCCGCCTGGGCGTCGCTGAATTTTAAGGCGTGCCATAGCCCTAAGGTTTCCATGTCCTGCCGGAACGTCGCCGCCTTGCGGTAGCTCAATTCGAGCTTGGCGGTATCGGTCACGGGGTCGTAGAAACCGTTGTCGGCAAGCATGTCGCCGAGGTCGTGCATATCGATTAAGGTCGGCGTTTCACACGCTATCCCCGCGCTTTTCAGACGACCTGTCAGCTCGGTCAGGCTGTCGCGGCCGAAATGGGTGAAGAATAATAAACCGTCTGTTTTCAAAGCGTTTGCCCAGTTTTTAAGGACGGGAAGGATTTCGTCCGCACGGGGCAGGCTGAGGTTCGCCCACAACATATCGGCAGCGGCTTCGGGCAGCGGGTCGGTCAGGGCTTGGCAGTGTTGCGGGACGGTTTTGCCGGTGAGTTTTTGCCAAAAACCGATTTTGCGTGCGGCTGCGGCGGTTTGGAGGAAGTCGGCGCGCGGGTCGTATTCTTCGAATACCGCATTCGGATAACGCGCGGCAAGAAGGCTGCGGCTGATGTCCGCATCCGCACCGACAAGCAGGATGCGCTTGGGCGCGTTGCGGACGATTTGCAGCCGTTCGTCGGTGTCTTGGGCGAGATGGCGGTGGATTTGCCAGCGTTTGTCTTGGGGGTTCATGTTTCAGACGACCTTTTTATTTATAATTTGATAGTATAGTGAATTAACTTTAAACCAGTACGGCGTTGCCTCGCCTTGCCGTACTATCTGTACTGTCTGCGGCTTCGTCGCCTTGTCCTGATTTAAATTTAATCCACTATATAAGTCTTCGTATAATAGGTAGAAATGTATTATTTTAATGTTGTTAAATTAATATGGATAAAATTTAATAGGTAATCCATTACTTTGAATATTATTACAACTATCCACTCTCCACTCATTAGTTACCGACAATTCTTGAGTCTCAATCTCATCTGAATAACGATTTGTCAAATAATGGAATTTTTGGTTTGTCGAACCCACCCAATTTCTTGTTGTTTCTATTTGTGTATTATCAAATTCTCCGTCGATCAATAGGTCTGTAGAGTTTAATAGCCTTTTGCTGCCTGAAAATTTATTTTCTGACAGTTCGGTATATTCGTAACCGGAAAAAACCATTACGGATAGATTTAGATTATGTGCAGCCTCGGCAATATCGGCTAATCCTTCAGCTTGTAAAAAAGGCTCTCCACCAAGAAAGGTAAGACCCTCCAGTGGATATTTTTCTGTTGCGTTTTTAAGTAATTGGATGATTTCATTCGATCGCATAAGATGGGCAGGTTTTATTTTCAGTAATTCACCATTGCAACAACCTTTACACCGTTTCAGACATCCTTGAACCCAAATTACAAAACGCAGACCCGGTCCTTCAGCTTCGGTAGCTTCAACAATATGGGATATATTCAGCCAGTGCATTATTCCAACTCGAAATCAAAATATTTTCCTGCCTGCAAGACTTTTAATGTCCTGCCTTTTAATTTATGGGGCTGTTCTACTTGCTCAAAGAGAAATTCTGCCAGTGGGTCGAATAAATATTTTGTTAACACGTTTAATACGCCGCGCCCCCCGTGTTGGTAATTTACTTGTTTGATTAATGCATCTAGTGCTTTATCCTCATTTTCAAATACCAGTTTTTCAAGCCCCCATTTTTCTTTCAGACGGCCTGTCAACGGTTTAAGTTTTGCGCGGGCTATATCTTTTAATACAGCATCATCCTGTATGAAGTTAAACGGGATAATGTTTGCATCGCCTATACGTCCTAATAATTCTGGGCGGTTTAGTTCGTCTCTAAAATGAGATTGCACTGCCTGCTTAAATTGTTCTGCAATATTTTCTTTATTATCTTCGTCAGGTCGAATATTAGTTGCACCGATATTGGAAGTGAAAACAATAAAGGTATCAGCAAAAGAAATGGTTTCGCCTTTGCCGTCGGTCAATCGGCCATCTTCTAATATTTGTAGAAACTTATCTAAAATCCGCGGATGGGCTTTTTCGATTTCATCAAACAAGAGCAGGGAAAATGGGCGTGTTTTCACTGTATTGGTCAATTGACCTCCTTCTTCAAAACCGACATATCCCGGTGGTGCGCCGACTAAGCGTTGATCGGCGTGTTCGTGATTAAATTCGGACATATCGAAGCGGATGCAGGCATCCTCATCACCAAATAGAAATTGTGCCAATGATTTTGCTAATTCGGTTTTGCCTACACCTGTTGGTCCGACAAAAAACAGCGAGCCTTTAGGCATACGGGCTTTAACTGAATGTTGCAATCCTGAAAGCCCGGTATAGGCCCGTATCAAAATCTTGTTTACGGCTCCAATTGCCGATTCTTGTCCTTTGACTCGCCTTTGCAGCGTGATTTGGGCATCTTTCAATCTTTGATAATTCAGTTTTTCCCAAGGGGATTGACGTTTACCATAACGGTACAGCGATACTAAATTCTGTATATTGATAGGTGTCTGCTGTTGTCTAGATAAGCGGACAAGGTTATCTATATCGCGTAAAGTCAGAGTGTCGGTCAACGTAACAAAATCTGCCAACGATTGACTTCCCGCACACAAATTATCACTAACCTTCCATTGTGTTTGTCTTGCCAAAATAGCGGCTTCGCGTTCGGAAAGATTAGGCAGGGGGATGGTTATTTCGGCAAATAAAGGATTGTTCAGATAAACGGATGGCGGTAAGGCGGTATTGCCCGAGCACAGAAAAACCAACAGGCTTTGCGGTTGGCCCATCGCTTCTGCGGTTGTTGTTTGTTCGGCATCCCGTAGGCCAGTAGCGATTTGTTGCAACCAAGCCCGTTCCGTTTCACTCAAGGCATTGATTTGCCCGAACAGATAATTTGACCAATCTACGATAAAGGCGGCTTTTTTCTGCGTTTTGGTCATAACTTGTTCAACGGTAGCAAAAAAATCCTGAGGCTGAATGGGAATGCATCCGGATATTGCTTTATTATCTTCACCGTCATCGTCAAAATCGTAAGCTTCACCGACTTCGGCCTGCATACCGAGCAGGTTCAATCCTTCCCATTCCTGAGAGGAAACACCCGATATCCCATTCAAACGGGAGTAAAATACAACCTGTTCAAAACCTTGTGCTTTTAAACTTTCTTCAATAATTCTGTTTATCGGCATTAATTTGTTATAACGGTTGAAACCTAAATCAATGATGTTTCCGCTGATGATTAAAGCCCGACGTATCATGGATTGACGTTCAAAGTTTTCGAGCCATGTATTGATGTATTCGTTCATTTTTTTTACCTTAGTGCGATTTTGCCGTATGTGTTGGATTTATGGGTTTGGCATCGGCATGTTCGTCATCCGGATTTTCCCAAAGAACACGTTCATCAGATAAATTTACACCATAAACTTCGGATAGTTTCGGCAATACTTTTTGCATATCTTCTTGACAGCGCTGCCCTTTATAGTTATCAAATTCATAGCGAACCGCACCATCTAAACGTACACGGAATTTTGCCCGGTTTCCTTGCGGACGGCTTGCTTGGATGACAACCACGCTGTCTTCGCTGACACCTTGTTTGATGGGGTTTAAGACAGTAAAACCGGCTTGCTTCAGCGATTGATATACGGCTTTGACCATTTCCTTACGGACGGCTTCGTTTTCAATCGCCGTATCTTCGATTCGGTGAGCTTCTTGGATGATTTCTGTCAAATCCTTTTGATTCTCTTGCTCTATTTTTTGTTTTAACCGCTCGGATTCCGGTTGTGGTAGATTGGCGGTTTCAATAAATTTTAAAAGATCGGACTTTTGTGTTTGTGCAACTTCGTCTTGTACGGTTTTAGCAAAATTTTTCCGAATTTCTTCGGATTGTTGTTCTGCCGATTGTTTAATTTCGCGAATCGCCGATTTTATGTCAGCAATACTTAGATTTTCCTCCGTAATACGTTTTCGAAGTATTGCTAAAGGTTTGAATGCCAAATTTCGTGCCTGCTTATTTTCCCAATTACTTGTTTCCTGTATCCATACGTTTTCTATTTCAGCACGCAAACGTTCCGCCGCACGTTCCGCCTCTTCACGCAACAGACGTTGGTGTTCTTCCGCTACCCTTTTATTTTCCTGTGCTTCGTAACGTATGGCTTGTACAAGCTGACCAATAGCAAAACTGCGGTTACGTCCGTCATAAGCGTTCATATGCCGTACCCGTTGAATCTCAGTGCGTATGGTAGCGATGTTCTGCAAAGCAAATTCAGCCAGATCGCTGTTTTCCAAATCGTTTATCTGCTGTTCGTAACGGCGCAGATAAATTTCCGTTGTTTGGCTGATTTCGGCTTCCCTTGCCTTGCGTGCAGCTTCGCGGATTTCCCGTTCGCGTTCCAATTGCCAACGGTTTTCGCTGATTTGACTCATTTTATTCGTCTCCTAAATCGTTTTCAGACGACGTTACGGTTCAGATGGTTTTAATGCCGACAGCCGTAGCGTGATTTTTAAGGTTTTTATCTTCCGTATAAAGCACAACATCATTCAACTTATATCGTGCGGCAACAGCCAGGATAGTTTGATCGTTTTGTCCGTTGCGGTTCTGCCCGTCTGCTTTTGCACCCATCAATGCCAAAATTTCCGGTTCGGCGGATTCCGTATGCCGCGCCAGTTTCAATTCTTCAATCTTGCGTATGGCTACGCGTATTTCTGCGGCTTCCCGTTCCAACCGCTCAACGCTTTTTTCCGCTTGGATTTTTTCTTTTTCTGCCTGCTGCCGCTTCAAATCCAAATCACGTTTTTCTTTTTCCAATCTGGCTTTTTGGTTTTGGACTTGCAGGATTTGCGCATTCAATTCATCGCGCTGTTTCTCCAATGCCAGCATTGCGGGCGATTTTTCTACCGCCGGTTTGGCTTGTCCGTCAATTTGGTTTTGCTGTTTTTGCTTGTTTTTGTTTTTTTTAGCCATTTGGCCGTTCCTTACTGTTTAACTGGTTCAACTGCATTCTGACCGCATCTAACTCTGCTTTAAGACGACCTAAACGGGTATCGCAGTCTGCAATTTGTGCATCAATGTCGACTGAAACAATGGCTTCACATTGTTTGGATTTTTCGGTCAGTTCCTGCTTAGCCTTGTTCAAGTCCGATTTGATTTTCTCTTTTTGAGAATCCAATTCGTTTAACACGGTTTGAGGAAGGATTACCGTGCCTTCCGTTTGGATTGCAGACAGCCTGCCGGGACGGTTGCGGACAAAGTTGGTGTCCAATACGGCAAATTTCCGAGTTTCATCTAGGGGTTCGAAAAGTCGGAATACCGCTGTTTGCCATTGTTTTAGCTGCTCCGACAGTTTGGCAATGCCGTCTGAAGCGGAAATTGCAGGAAAAGTGCGGTTGATTTCTTCGACGTTTTTCTGCCATTGATCGATTTGTTCCAAACTGTTTTGCTTGATGTCTTTTAACCTCAATTCGTCGGGTTTCAGACGACCTAATGCTTTATGTTGCGCCAGCAGGTCGGACAATTCAGGAATTTTACGTGCCGTTGATTTTTCATTACTGACCGCCCAATCAAAGGCTTGCCGTTGCGCTTCTGCTGAAAATCTTGCCAAGCTCAAATCTGTCTTGGGGAAAAGTTCGGCAAATTGTTCCAAATCGTTTTCATTATTAAGAGGCTCAATTTTTTCTTCCCAGCCCTCGGGTTTAAACGGCTTGTTCCAATTCCAAGTCTTTTTGATGAGTTCTGCAAAGTCAGATGCCTGAGTTATCGTTATCTCAGGCAATTTTTTCAGAATATCGGTTGCGGGGACAAAATTTGCCATAAATGCCAAAACCGCCATATTTGGCTGAGAAAGGGCGGGCAGGTCGGCAAGCCAATTTTCAGATTCTTGATATAAAATTTTTGCCGGCAGAGGATACGGCTGATGATCGAAATAGCACTCGAGATAACCTGTTTCCTCCACAAAAAGCGTATTATCCGAAAAACGGAAAAATATGCGGGTCAGGCCGTCTGAATCTTTTAACAGGGCAGGAATGGAAAGATGTTTACCGTCTAATTTGGCTTCGGCAATATCGGCGAAGACAATCAACGGCATTTTATCGTCAATTTCCTGATTTCCATTGAATTTGACTTCGACCGCATCGCCGATTTGACGTATATCGGATTCCTGATCTGCCAGAACTAATGACAGTAAGTTGTTTTCAGGGTAATACAAGAATGCCTCGCCTTGGAGTACATTCTTAGCGTTGGAAATCATAGGCTTAAGCAAATGCTCTTTGATGATTTGCGGCTCGCGCGTATTTATCCATTGGGAAAACAGCTTGTTTGAGCTGTCAATATTCAAATAACGGTTGCCGTCCAGCGTGAGCTTGACAGGGGCAGTTTGCGGTAAAAATGTATCTTCATCGCACGTTACACTGATGCCGTCATGTTCCAATTCGGTTGTAGCATCAAACCAATTTTGGTTTACGGACTCCTGTCCGCTCAATTTCTGCAACAAACCTTCATCAACAGGGAAAAGGGAACGATTCAACCCAACGTCTGCGTTGCTTGCACTCTGTTTGGGTTTGCCGACATATTCATTCAATAAAGGACTAAACCAAAATATGGCATTTTCTGTTCTACGCCGTCCCGGCATTTTTTTATCACGGTAAAACTTTTTGCCATTGTCGGTCAGTTTTAAATCTGCTAGAGATAACTTGGCTAAATCATCTTCAGTATCGGGTAAATCAATATGTTCAATCAGTCCCGTATCATTAAGGTTTTCCAGCGTATAGCGGACAAAGGTGAAATCCAGCTTCAATACACGGGCAATTTGCGCCAAGCTGTTATTTGCCAATTGCGGAAAATCATTATGGGCAAGCCCCATCAACAACTCGGCAAATACGGTCGGCGTACCAATTTTACGGTAGCGATACTCTGTATCCGCGCGGTAAATCGGATAGGAAAAGGTCTTTTTTGTCAGCAATTTATCCATTATCTACGCCCTTTTTGCTGAGGTTGTATGTTTGGCAGGATGGCGGAAAATTCTTTCGCATCGCAAATTCCGCCTGTTTCTGCCCAATGTTCTAAATATTTGAACATATTCTTATAAACCATTTTTTTATCGTATCCTGCTTTATCCATTCGAGGCAGTTTGACTTCCCGGTTTTCCAGCATATTTCTTGCGCCGAATATAATCAGTAGGTTTTGTGCGCGCGACATGGCAACGTTGATAAATTCAAATCGAGCTACGTTTTGACGTGGACTGCGATACGCATTTTTGTCTTTGCCGTCATTTTTTACCAAACTCAGCAAAATAATCGGTTTTTCTTTACCTTGATAGCGGATAACCGTATTGATTTCTACATCAATGGCAGAAAACGATAATTTATCTTTATTGATTTTTCGGATTTCATCACGAATGACGCGGCATTGAGGCTGGTAAAATGAAACGACACCTACTTTCATTTTGTTGTCCTTGCCATAACCCAATGTCTCAAGCTGACGGTTCATATCCACCAATGTTTTGGCAATCATTCTTGCCTCTAATACGTTGATATTGCTTTGTCCGTCATTAATCGAAAAACGCTTTCCTTTTTCATCATCTGTCGTATCAATCCACAGCACATGGTCTTTTTTGGACAATAGTCCTTTAAACTCAATCCCATGAGACCGTTCGGCATCCGGATTTCCGCAGGTCAATTGCCCTTCATAAAAGTAGTTAATCATCTTCATAATGTCAGGGTGCATGCGGAATTGAATATTTAAACGTTCGCGTAAACTTTCCGGAGCCTTTTCAAACAATTCTTTAAACAGACTTGCCGTTACCATTTTTTCGAATTTACGCAGGTTGTCTTCGGTCAAATCTGTATCGGAATCTTGCTTGTTTTCCTGTGCCTCGTTTTGTTCAACCTCGTCTTCAAATGTCAGCCCATCGGCTTCATTGAATATCGGCGGCAATTGACGGTGGTCGCCAACCAAAATAGCTTTCTTACCGCGCATAAGCGGCAGCAACATCTCTAATGGTGTGGCTTTGGAGACCTCGTCGATAATGACGACGTCGAAACCGTCAAAATCGTTCTCGGTTAATGTCCGTTCATTTTCATTACAGGTAATGGCAACCAGATTGCAGCTTTCAACAAACGGTTTTTCCAGCTCGCTCCAATCTTTTTCTGCTCTTTTTTCCGGCTCTTTCAGGATTTCCTGCCAACGTGAGAATAAAGGCATAAAATCTTGGTTTTCTGTTTGCAGGGTTTGCAGTTCACTTTCTAATGTGTTCAAACGGCTTTGCTGTGTGGCAAATTCTGCCAAAAAGTCTGCTTCGGCAGAAAATCCGCCATCGATAAGTATTTGTGCTGCCTGTTGTTTTTTCAGACGACCTCGTTCGGTAATTTGATATTTAATCTCTTCTAGTGACTCAAGATCAGCTTGCTTTTCCTGTATGGTTTTATCACTTGGTGGTTGCAAATCATAGCCTTGTAACTGATTGTTCAAATCCCAAACTGTGGCTTGTACCAATGTCTGATATTTCTGTTGGAATATGGTTAGATTTTGAATGCGCTGTATCAGCAAAGGTTTGAGCATTGCTGGATTATTTTGCACAAAATGTTCTGCATCGTTAAAAATTTGGTAAGTTTCACGATTTAAGCCTTCTGACGGTTTATCTTTCAGACGACGTAATTCTTTGCGTTTTTCTTTCCATTGGGCGGAAAGTTCATCGCTGTCGTCATTTTCCATTTTGTCAGCGATTTCATCTATTTCCTGCTGTAACTGTTCTATTTCCAGTAATGTTTTCGTATCTATCCCCATCGTGCCATTGCCACTGTTCAATCGTGATAAATCTGCTTTCATTTTCGGCAAAACTGCCTGGATACGCTGATAACTTTGAATCAGTGCATAAAGAATGGCAGCTTGGTTTTCGCTTTCAGCAAGAAACCGCTCGTAAGAAAACGGTTGGCTGATATGCAGATGCTCAAGGTTGGTAAGATGTTCTACCAATGGATAAAGTGTTTCGGGTAAAACAAAATCGCTGTTGCGCAAGGCTTCACCGGAATTTTCCTCATTGAGTAAGCCGATAAGCTGTGCAATGTTTTCTATATCACGGCTATGTCGTCTGAAAATATCCTGCTGTTCGTCAAACTCGATTTTGGTTTGGATAAGTGCCTGTTCTGCCTGTTTCAGACGACCTTGATTGGTACGGTATTCTTCACGAAGTTGTTGCAAATCATGTGCTACAAATTCAGCCTGTTTTACCCATTCGCGAAGTTTTTCGGTTTCTTCCGATAATGCGTTAAACGGTTGCAGGTATTCTTTGGCTACATAATTGCGCAACGATACATAATGTTTGCTCAATATACTTTCACCGGTAAATTGTTTACCTTCTTCCGTAATGCGGTTGGCACTTTTTGCTAAACGGACAGCCCTTAATTCAGGATGGTTTTGCAGGCGCGACAAAGCATTATCCAATGCGTCGTGAGCTTGGCTTGCAAGCAAGACCGTTTCTCCGCGCTTGGCAAATTGCAGGCAGGCCTCGGCGATGACCGTGGTTTTGCCGGTTCCCGGTGGCCCCTGAATCAAACATATATCAGGTGCCGCCAGCATTTTTTGTACGGCAGATTTTTGTTTGTCATTCAGATTTTTATTTTCCCACTCGGTAATTTCGGGAATCTCGTTCGGCCGGTTGGCATTTTCAATATCAAACAGATAACTTGAAAGATACGGCGCATAACAACCTTCATTTTGTTGCAGGTTTTTTACCGCTCGGCGATGACGCTCAATCAACGCTAAATCGCCAACTAAAGAAATAGACAAGAAACCGTTTTTGGGAAGATTTCGGAACAAATGATCAATTTTATCTTGGCGGGTATGTTGATTACCGTTCTGCTTCTCTGAATCGGTATTATCTTCAAATTGGGAAATTTTATTGTTCAACTCTTCAGAAATATCGACAAAAACATCGGCAAATACCGCTTTGCTGAAATCAAATTGATTTTTTTCACCTGCATTTTCTTGTTGAAACTCTTTACGATAATCCTCACAAGCCTTCACCTTGGCTTTATCTGAATGGTTGGATTGGATAATTTTGACACCGTCTTTCGCAAGTTGCCCTAATTGTGAGAAAGCACTCTCCACACGCGAGGCGTCTTTTTGAGGTAGTAAAAAACGGAAGGGTTGATCGGAAGTTTCTCTTTTAAAAGCATGCAGATTTTGACGGCTAAATGCGGCACGTGCTTTTTTCAATACCTGTTCATCTTCCGCAATGACTAAAAAGTGTACCTGCCCTGTTTGTTCATTGAACTGCCAATTCAGGTATCGTAACCCCTGAGTTTTGTGTTTGATTAACTTATTTTTAAAGGTCAAAAAGTCTAACCAACCCGACAAGCGTTCTTTAGTTTTAGCGGCATATGCCGGTAGGGATTTTGTAAAATCAGAGTAAAGCAAATTAGGTTGACTGCGAGGCGGATATGAATTTTCCTGTAACTGATAAAAATGAGTTTCAACTTGCTTTTCATAAGCAGTCGCATCCATTCCTCCATGTGTGAGAAATACTCGTTCAGGAATAAAAACAGGACTACCAGTTGCTGTCGGACAATATCCAATAACTGCTACCGCGATGTTATGAGGAATATGTTGATTGAAAACAGGATGGGAAGAAATTCGAATAGATAAAGAAATTTTTTTTTCCGAATTATCTTGCAAAGAAAGATTGGCAAAGTTAGCAACTATTGCTTCATCGGCTAAGAAGAAATCTTCGCAAAACTGTTTCGCAACAGTTTCATATTCTTTGCTTGAATATTGCGGAAATTGCGCTTTGTAGGAACGAAAAGCACGGGAAATACTTTTCCCGAGCATTTCTTGTGTTACAGAATTTTTATGTTTTTGTTCGGTTTCGGGTAGGCGAAAATAAACAGTCTTTCCAGTCATGTTTAATAGTCCCTTATAAGATAAAATTTAAAGATAAAACTTATTAAATTGCAATGTAATCGCATTTTAATTATTTGTAATATAGTTATCAAAGATATTTTTCAGACGACCTTCTCGACAAAGCCGCGGTAACGTTCGGCAAATTCGTCCGCGTGGCTCAAAAACGGGGCGTGTGCCGCTTTTTCCATCAATACCAATTCGCTGTCCGCCAGGTGGCGGTTGAGGTATTCGCCCATGCGCGGCGGGGTGATGGCGTCTTTTTGTCCGAACACCAGAAGCGACGGGGCTTGGATGCTTGAAAGAAGGGGGCGGGCATCGGCTTGGTTGACGGCGTCCAACGCGGCTTGCAGGGCGGGCGGTGCGCCGTGGCGGGAGAGGTCGGGCAGGATGTTGCCGATGATTTCGGCGGCGTTTGGTGTGTGCAGCAACTGTAATTGTAGAAACTGTTTGATATGTTTGGCATAATCCTGCCGAAACGCGCCGACCATCTTGCCCAAAGCGGGATTGGACAGTCCTTCGGGGTAGTCCGCGTCGGCGGTCAGGCGGGCGAAACTTGCGGTCAGGCAGAGCGAGCGGACTTTGTCGGGACGGCGTGCGGCGAGATGGAGCGCGACCAAGCCGCCGAGCGACCAGCCGAGGATGTGGGCGGGCGCGTCGATTTCTTCGGCAAAGGCTTCGGCAATTACGGCGATGTTGAAGTTTTCGGCAAAGGGCGCGTCGCCGTGTCCGGGCAAATCGAGGGCGCGGATGTCCCAATCGGCACTCAGGCGCGGGATGAGGTCGTCGAAGACGTGGCGGTTCGCTGCCCAGCCGTGTATCAGATAAACTTTTTTGGCGGAGTGCGGCATGGCTGTTTTCTCTATAGATGTGTTTTCTTGGTGGCGCAATGCGGGATGGTGGCGCAAAAGCCGTTGCGTATTATGCCACGCCTTGGTTTCAGCGTGCGAAACCCGGCCGTATGGCGGTTTTTGCGGCGGCTGCGCGGCGGACTTGGAAGAGTTTTTTACGGACGCGGCAAACAGTTGCCCCTTGTGTTTCCGCACTATAC
The DNA here is from genome assembly GCA_916720585.1 of uncultured Neisseria sp. GTDB lineage: Bacteria > Pseudomonadota > Gammaproteobacteria > Burkholderiales > Neisseriaceae > Neisseria. The sequence goes on along the minus strand of CAKARM010000003.1, from coordinate 5,785 downwards.
AGGGCGGGGCGGTGTGCGGAGGCTGTCAGAAGAAGCCGCCGGCATTTGAGCGGATGTGGGCTTCGCTGTATTATGAGCCGCCCGTCAGCAGTATGATACGCGCGTTGAAGCATTTGGCTGACCTCGGCATGAGCCGTCCGCTGGCGGAACTGATGCGCCGCCATGCGCCCGACTGGCTGGAAACGGAGCATTTCGATTTTGTGCTGCCCGTGCCGTTGAGCAAAGAAAGGCGGCTGCACCGCGGCTTCAACCAAAGCGAGGAATTGGCGGATATTTTGTCCGAACATTACGGCTGGACGCTGCTGCCGCGGCAGACGGTTTTCAGACGACATCGCGAGCCGCAAAGTACGCTGAAAAGCGCAGACAGGGTTCGCAATATAAAAAATGCTTTTGAAATCAATGGTCATATCTCGAAAAACTGTAATATTTTGTTAATCGACGATGTGTTCACCACCGGCTCGACGCTGGACGAATTGGCGCGGACGCTGAAAAAATCAGGCGCAGGCAAGATTTTTTGCTGGAGTTTGGCGCGTCCGCCAATGAAAAAATAGCTAAAGTTTTTGACACCTGCGGAACATTTCGGCATTATGCCCCTCTATAAGTGATTGATTTATATGTTTACCATAGTTTTGTACCAACCTGAAATCCCGCCCAATACGGGCAATATCATCCGATTGTGCGCCAACACCGGAGCCGATTTGCATCTGGTCAAGCCGCTCGGTTTTCCGCTGGATTCGGCAAAAATGAAACGCGCAGGTTTGGATTATCACGAGTTTGCAAAACTGACGGTACACGAGAATTTCGAAGATTGTCTCAAAGCCTTGGAAGGCCGCCGCATTTTCGCGTTGACCACCAAAGGCAAAACCCGTCCCGACGAAGTTTCTTTTGTTGAGGGCGATGTCTTTTTGTTCGGCCCCGAGACACGCGGCCTGCCCGCCGAAATCCTCGACACCCTGCCCCAAGGGCAAAAGCTGCGCCTGCCCATGAAGCCCGGCAGCAGGAGCATGAATCTTTCCAACACCGTCGCCGTGATTCTGTTTGAAGCATGGCGGCAAAACGGTTACGCAGGCGGTGTATAACATCCGCTGGGGAGTCTCCCTGAGCCGTTTGACAAAAACCAAGACGATACTGTCCGACAACAGCTTGGTTTTTGTCAAACCGCCGATACGTCGTCTGAAACCGCCTGGGAGCCATCCCGCCGCGTTATCAACTCAAGAACGGACTACGTTTTGACTTTATCTAAAACTACCCTTTTCTCCACCCTGACTGCCGTCGCAATCAGCATCCTTTCCATTCATTCCGCCTCAGCCGACTCCATCGTCCGCGCCGAGAAGCTGCATTCCTCCGCCAACCGCAGCTACAAAGTCGCCGGCAAACGCTACACGCCGATGACCAAAGTATCCTCCTTCATCCAAACCGGCAACGCCTCATGGTACGGCAACCAGTTCCACGGCCGTAAAACCTCCAGCGGCGAGCGTTACAACATGAACGCCCTGACCGCCGCCCACAAAACCCTCCCCATTCCCAGCTACGCCCGTGTGACCAACACCAAAAACGGTAAAAGCGTCATCGTCCGCGTCAACGACCGTGGTCCTTTCCACGGCAACCGCGTGATCGACGTGTCCAAAGCCGCCGCCCAGCAATTGGGTTTCATCAACCAAGGCACGGCACATGTCAAAGTCGAACAAATCGTACCGGGTCAAAGCACCCAAGTTTATGATGGCAAAGATATTTTCGTCGATTTGAAATCCTTCGGTACCGAACGCGAAGCACAAGCCTATATGAACCAGGCGGCGAGAAACCTTTCCGCCGGCATGATGAGCCCGAGAGTTTCCATGGAGAAACGCGACTACGAATACGTCGTCAAAATGGGTCCGTTCACCTCGCAAGAGCGTGCCGCCGAAGCCGAAGCCAAAGCACGCGGTCTGATTCAGGCAGCTTCGCTGTCCCTCTAAGCCGCATCCGTGTTTTCAGACGACCTGTTGCAAGACAGGTCGTTTTGTATTGAAGCTAGGTATAAAGCCGTCGTATCCTTGCCTCCTTTCCCTTATATAGTGGATTAAAATTGCAATGATACGGCGTTGCCAACGCCCTTATGTACGACCCGTACACGGCGGACGTTGCCGCCTTGTCTCATTTTTATTTTTTTATTTTAATCCACTATAATTCCCCGCTTCTCAACCAAAGGAATCCCCACCATGTCCCTCCCACCTTGCCCGCAATGCCAATCCGAATACACCTACGAAGACGGCAGCCAATACATCTGTCCCGAATGCGCGTTTGAATGGACGGAAAACGACGGCGAAGCCGCAGAAGAAACCATGAGCGTCAAAGATGCCAACGGCGCCGTGTTGCAAGACGGCGACACTGTCGTCCTGATTAAAGACCTCAAAGTCAAAGGCAGCTCCATGGTCATCAAGCAAGGAACCAAGGTAAAAGGCATACGCCTGCAAGAAGGCGACCACAATATCGGTTGCAAAATCGACGGCAGCGCGATGAATTTGAAATCAGAGTTTGTCAAAAAAGCATGATGTTGGTATAATAACCGTTGGTGGGTCGCTAGGCCGACCTGAAAACCGTTTGTAAAGCTACTTGTCTCCGTAAGGGTTGCTTTCAAACGGTTTTCGCCTTTTCGGCAGGGATAGGCGTTGCACCAATTGACGGCAGCGATATTTCGTCCGCCACATCAAACAAAGGTCGTCTGAAACCTGTTTTCGGTTTCAGACGACCTTTTTCATGGTTCGGCAAAACGGCTGTGTCGAATCAAAACGCATCCGCAGGCATTTTGCCGTATCGGGATTTTTCGTTATCGGACTGTTGCCCGATTGGGCTTAGTCCAACAACGCGTCCACAAACGCGCGCGCGTTAAACGGACGCAAATCGTCTATGCCTTCGCCCACGCCGATGTAGCGGACGGGGACGGGGCGGTCGGAAGCAAGCGCGGCGAGGATGCCGCCTTTTGCCGTGCCGTCGAGTTTGGTGACGATTAAGCCGGTCAGACCCAGCGCAGCATCAAAGGCTTTGACTTGGTTGACGGCGTTTTGCCCGATGTTGGCATCGAGGACAACGATGATTTCGTGCGGCGCGTCGGGCATCGCTTTTTGCAGCACGCGCTTCACTTTTTTGATTTCTTCCATCAAATGAAGCTGCGTGGGCAGGCGGCCAGCGGTGTCGGCAAGCACGATGTCGATGCCGCGCGCTTTGGCGGCTTGAACGGCATCGAAGCAGACGGCGGCGGAATCACCCGTGGTTTGCGAGATGACGGTAACGTTGTTGCGTTCGCCCCATGCTTGAAGCTGCTCGCGAGCGGCGGCGCGGAAGGTGTCGCCTGCGGCAAGCAGCACGGATTTGCCTTGCGCTTGGAAATATTTGGCAAGTTTGCCGATGGAAGTGGTTTTGCCCGCACCGTTGATGCCCGCCAGCATGATGACGAACGGCTCTTTTGTGTCGGGCAAGACCAGCGGTTTTTCCAACGGCTTAATCAGGTCGTACAAGGCTTCTTTCAATGCGCCGCGCAACTCGTTGCCGTCTTTCAGCCCCTTAAGGCTGACGCGGTTGCGCACGTCTTTCATCAGGTATTCCGTCGCTTCCATGCCCATGTCGCTGGTAATCAGCACGGTTTCCAGCTCTTCGTACAAGTCTTCGTCGATTTGCCCGCCGCCGAACACGCCCGCCAGCGATTTCGCCATTTTGTCGCGCGATTTGGTCAAACCCTGTTTCAAACGCGCCGCCCAGCCGAGTTTGGGTTCGGTTTCGGACGGTTCAGAGGTTTCAGACGACGTGGCGACGGCTGTATTGTCAAAGGCTGCTACGGAATGTTCTTCGGATGTCGCAGGCGCGGCTTCAGCTTGGGTTTCTAAGGTTTCGACGGCTTCTGCGGTTTCAGACGACCCGTCGCTGACCGCTTCATGGACGCGTTTTACCGCTGCGGAAACATTTTCGGCAACGGTTTCGCTGACCGCTTCCACGCGTTCTTCCACTTTTTCGACCGTTTCAGACGACGTTTCGCCAACCGCCTCGCGGACGTATTCGACCGTTTCGGAAACATGTTCAACCACAGTCTCGCAGATTTCTTCGGCGTGCTCTTTGGCACTTTCTACCGCCGTTTCGACTGCCGCCGTCAGCTCCTCCGCTTTTTCGCCGACATTTTCCTGAACCGTTTCAAGCGTTTGCGAAACGGCAGCTTCAGCGTTCTCTACGGCTTCGGCGGCGGTTTCCTGAATGCGGGTTTCTTCTTGAGCGGGCGTTTCCTGTTTTTTCTTGCGGCGGAAGAAGCTGAACATTGAATTTTCCTTTTAATTTTAGAAACTTGAAATAGGGCGTATTGTAGCGTATTTTGCGCGGCAAGGTCGTCTGAAAACGTGATAATCGAATAAGGTTTGCTGACGTGTTCCGCGGATGGAAGTACAATACCCGTCTTCTCGGTTTCCGCTATTCGGGGCGCCGCATCGTTCCCAAGTGGAATAAGGTCGTTTTACTCCGTATCGTTTTGATTTTTAAAAGGTAAGCCAAAATGAAAAGAATATTTTTTACCATCCTGTTTTTGTCTACGGCTGCCTATGCCAGCCACACCTATTCATCGGACAATTTGACTTGCACATACCAAGATTTGACCGCCCCAAACAGCCAACCGCAAACAACGGCTTGCAGCAGCCTGGCTTGGGAAAGCGCACAAGTCTATGATGAAAAACGCGGCGGCTATATCGCGGGGAACGGGGAAGAGTACAAATTGAAAAATGGAAAAACGATTGTTTTTTCGTATGAAGCCTTTATGAAAACGAAAGAATCCAACCCGACAGGCGGCAAATGGACTCATTCGACCAAACTGATGAATAACAATACTTACACCACCTCCGAGCGTACATTCAAAGGCAAAAGCTGGACCTGCTACCGCTCGGAAAAAGAAGAATTATGCGTAGATGCCCCAAGCCTTTATGCCATCTTATCGCCTGTTAATTAAATCTCCTCTGCTTTGGGCTTTGCCTAATATATCGATAATTTAGAAAGGTCGTCTGAAACCGGATTTCCAGTTTCAGACGACCTTTTGTTTACCGTTACACCCTCCAGCATCCATATCCTTTGCTCCACGCTTTTGTTAACCTTTAAAGATTACAGTGGATTAACTTTAAACCAGTACGGCGTTGCCTCGCCTTGCCGTACTGTCTGCGGCTTCGTCGCCTTGTCCTGATTTAAAGTTAATCCACTATATATTCGGACGGAGGCTGACAGTTTGCCGATTCCGGATAAACCTGCCCAACCCATTGCCGTTTCCGTGCGGGAGGAAGGGATGGAAAGTCAAGCATCAAAACAATATCCCCATACAGTCTTTTATAAAAAGGTCGTCTGAAAACACGGCATATATTTTTACTGAGCAACGACTTTATCGGGAAATCCAAACTTGCTGATTATCCCGTTTATGTATATGATAACGAATGCCGTGCCGGTGTAGCTCAGTCGGTAGAGCAGCGCATTCGTAACGCGAAGGTCGGGGGTTCGATTCCCTTCTCCGGCACCAGATTGGATAAAGAAAGGTCGTCTGAAAACTTGTTTTTGGGTTTTCAGACGACCTTTCTTTATCTTGGCGTTTGCTCAAGGCTAAGGACTCGGAAGGTGTCTTTTAGAATATCAAGAACTCCATCCATTCCATATGGACAAATATTTTTGTTATCAAGAAAATCTTTATTTATACGCTCTTGCCATGATTCTCTATCATGAAGGGTACTAACGTCAAAATGTATATTTGCAGCAAGCCGTAGCAACTGTATTTTTGCCCGACGGGGTCAAA
>CAKARM010000002.1:0-27055 GCA_916720585.1 uncultured Neisseria sp. | reverse complement strand
GAGCGCTTGCATGGCATGCAAGAGGTCAGCGGTTCGATCCCGCTTACCTCCACCAGATAAAAAAGACCTTGTTTAAAACAAGGTCTTTTTTATATTTATTGGCTCTATCATGGATTAACAGCAGGACCTACATTCCCAGCAATCAATTTTCTAAGTACCAAATACAAAAAACAGATTGGCCTCACACCCCCTCTCTGTTCACAACGTCATCACTTTCCCTTTATTTTCAAGAGGCTGCCATGATGCAATTATCTTGGCAGCCTCTTATATCGTAGTGCTAACTTGTTCTGTTTTACATGAAGTTATGGACACATTCTAACGACATTACTTGACCTTCATAGATACGGACTCAAGGTTTGGCGCAAAATTTCCATATCCGTAATCTTCGTAATGTTTGCCTCACCCAGACGATTCAATCCGATAAAGCGCATAACGCCGCCACTCACTTTTTTATCATGACTCATGTGTTCTATCCATTTTTCAAATTCAAACTTCGGCGGTGCCGATGGTAATTTTGCGGCCTCAAACAATGCTGCAATACGAAGCGTATCTGCCTCATGAATTTTACCCAGTTTCTCGGATAACCGTCCCGCCAACACACATCCCGCGGCTACTGCTTCACCATGCAGCCACACGCCATAACCCATTTCTGCTTCGATAGCATGCCCAAAAGTATGCCCCAGATTCAACCATGCACGAATCCCTTGTTCTGTCTCATCTTGAGCCACAATCTCAGCTTTCATTTTGCAACAATGGTACACAGCCTGCGCAAGTTTCTCCTGATCCTGCATCATTAAATCGGTCATGTACTGCTCTAACCACTCAAAAAACTCAATATCACCAAGCGCGCCGTATTTAATGACCTCTGCCATACCGGCAGATAATTCGCGTTGCGGAAGCGTTTTAAGCGTAGATAAGTCCGCCAGTACAGCCTTAGGTTGATAAAACGCGCCTATCATGTTTTTCCCAAGAGGATGGTTGATTGCTGTCTTACCGCCAACTGAGGAATCGACTTGACTTAACAATGTAGTCGGCACTTGGATAAATGGGGCGCCACGCTGATAAGTTGCCGCCGCAAAACCAACCATATCGCCAATGACCCCTCCTCCCAATGCGATCAAGGTCGTTTTGCGCTCTGCCCTATTTTGCATTAAACCGTCAAAAATAAGATTGAGCGTTTGCCAATTTTTATATTCCTCCCCATCAGGCAGAATAATACTGAAACTGGGAATACCTAACCTATCCAAGGTCGTCTGAAAAGATTCTAGATATAAGGGCGCAATCGTCTCATTCGTAACAATGGCCACCTTATTACTTAAATATGGCTTTAATAAAACATCAGCTTGTTCAATAAGATGATTCCCGATAAAAATAGGATACTGATGGGATGGAGTTTGGACGGTCAAGGTACGCATTTTGATTCCTTGTTAATCTTTAGTTGCCGGCTCTCATTTAGGGTCGTCTGAAAACCTATATCGTTACTCACCGATAACAAATCTATTATCGACTTAACGCCTCAAACAACCGTTTCACCGTTTTTGCACAGCTGTCGGACTCGATCACAATGTGCGCAGTATTTCGATATAAAGGATCACGGGCATTATAGAGCTCTTGCAACTTAGCAAGCGGGTTCTCTACCTGCAACAAAGGGCGGCTGTTGTCATAACGGGTCCGCTCTAACAGAACTTCAGGCGAGGCATGAAGATACACAACCGTACCATTTCGTCGCATATTTTGCCTGTTTTCCTCACGCAAAACCGACCCTCCTCCTGTTGATAAAATAATATCCTTCATCGCAGTCAGCTTCTTGAGCATAGCAGTCTCTCGATTGCGAAACCCTTGCTCACCCTCCATCTCAAAGATGATGGGAATAGAGACACCTGATGCCGTACAAATCTCATGATCACTATCATAAAACGGACGATCCAACATTTGGGCAATATACCGCCCCAAAGTGGTTTTGCCTGCACCCATCAAGCCAATTAATATTAAATTACCGTTGATTTTTTCCATAAAAAGCATTTTATACGATACTCAGCATTATTTGTGCCACCCTTCCAAACTCGTGTCTGCAAACACCATACTTCGATTTTTAATCCGTTGATTCTAATTGTTTTTAATTTCAGACTTCTAAAAGTCTTTGGCTATTATATTTGGCGCACAAATCCTGACTATCAAATTGAATAAATAAAAACCGGGCAGATATCAAAAAGACATCTACCCGGTTTTATTGCATCACTTAATAACGCAAATTACTACCCACGCCATCCATAATGCGAGGCGTTATGAAAATCAACAATTCGCGTCGTTCTTCTTTCTTGGCTCGTGATTTAAACAAGTTTCCTACTACAGGAATATCACCAAGCAATGGAACTTTATTGATGGTATCGCTATTGTCCTCTTCATAGATACCACCAACGATCAAAGTGCCACCATCTTCAACCATAGCCTGAGTATTCAAGTTCTTAGTCTGAATACACTTGGTTATCAAAGAATCTACAGTACAGTCGACCGGAGTATCTTTAGTGATCTTAACGGTCATAATAATTTGACCATCCGGAGTTACATTAGGAGTAACTGTCAGACCCAAAACCGCTTTTTTGAATGAAACCGAAGTCGCACCGCTTGAAGAAGCTTCTTGGTAAGGAATTTCGGTACCGGATTCAATCGTAGCTTCTCGACGATCCTGAGTCAGAACGCGAGGATTAGAAATGGTTTTGCTCTTACCAGTTGCTTCAGAAGCAGAGATTTCCAAACCTAATGCACCAGATGACAAGGCTCGTACTAAAGCGATACTGTTCGTCGCCGCTGTAGCAGGCAAACTTACGTTAGGCTGCAAAGACCAAGTTGGATAAGCAGACTCTCCGCGGAACACTGAGGCGTTAGTATTGTGGTTATTCTGAGCAGCTGACCAATCATTGCCCCAAGAGTTTCTTCCTCTTGCACCAGCAGCACCAAACTTAACGCCCAAATCGCGTGAGAATCCATCTTTTGCTTCTACAATGCGCGCTTCAACCATAACTTGACGTGTAGGAACATCCAACTCATCAATCAATTTACGGAATTTCTCGATGACGTTCCGATTATCTGTAACAATCAAGGTATTCGTTGCGGGGTCAATCAAAGCACTGCCTCGGCCGCTCAACAAGGTATTGCGACCATTGGAATTGCTACTTCCATTATCTTCCAAACGAAGGATTTTGCGGAACTCCTCTACATTTTTATATTTCAATTGGAAGGTTTGCGAATACAAAGGACCAAGTTCTGCAATTTCTTTTTCCGCTTGCAAGAAGGCCTTATCCTTCGCCAATAATTCATCACGTGGAGCAATATTGATGATATTACCTTGACGACGCATATCCAAATTACGGGCTTGCATTACCAAGTCCAATGCCTGATCCCAAGGCACATCCTTGAGGGATAAAGTCATCTTACCATTTACCGTATCGCTAGCCACAATATTGACGCCTGACTCTTTTGCAAGAATCTGCAGAATAGTACGAACTTCAACATCTTGGAAATCTAGAGAAATTTTACGACCATTGAAAGATTTATTTGTATTACCACCATTCAGACCACGTGACTCCGTATCAGCGGCTTTAGGTAAAATTTCAAAAGTAAAATGCCCTGCTGCCGGCTTAGTACGAACTTCCCAGTTTGCACTATTTCGAATAATCAGCTGAGTATCATTACCGATGCGTTTTAAAGTGATATTTTTTACCGGCGTATTAAAATCGCCTACATCCAAACTACGTTGTGCTTGTGTTGGCAACGGATAGTTTTTCAATGTAATGATGACACGATCACGCTGTTGTTTAATATCAGGCTGTCCAGTAAAAGCCGGAACGCTTAATTCAACAATACCTGAATTGCGCGAGCCTTTACGGAAGTCGATATTAGCGGAATTAGCGACTTGCTTTGCTTTTTCTGACGGAACAGAATCCTGCATAGAAGGCTTATTATTTGATACAGACATTGCAGAATTTCGGTCAGCTGACTCACTAACAAAAACCCAAACTTCATTACCATGAATTTCAGTATTATATTGGGCAGTTTTATTCAAACCCAACACAATACGGGAACGGTCATTATTTTGTGCCGCCGTAATCTGATTTAATAACGGATCGGCATACTCCAATACTGATTGAGGCAACCGAATAGTAGTGTTAGCAAAATCAAGTGCAATTCTAGCTGGAGCCGAAGTAACAAAACCGCTCGGACTGGTTACATCACGATCAAAACGGATTTTGATAATTTTTTGACTATCAGGAAGAGTAGATACATTAATATCAGTAATATTACCTGCAAAAGCAGTTTGCACAGCCATGGCTACGCCAATACTGGCAAAAAATTTTGTCATGTGCTTAGTTTTCATAAAGTGAGACCCCTTAATTAATTTGGAATTGCGGCAGATTCGCTTCGAGATTCAGCTGTCGAAGCACCACTTGAACCTTCATCTGACTGTGTACTTAACGGCAATTCAGCCTTTCGATATATCCAGTTACCAGAACTGTCTTCTATTAATTCAGTCAAAGTAATTTTATCTTCAGTAATCGTTTGGATTTTACCGTAATTTTGACCGATATAGTTGCCCGGCATAACGGTATAAACATGTCCATTTACATCGATAAAGCCAGATGTCTTGTTATTACCACGCAGAATACCGACATAACGCATATTTTCCAAACTAAATGCTTCCAATGTCTCTTTCTGACGATTCAAATTAGGAGCATTATTCCCCTTGGGTGCATTTTCCAAACGTCGATAGTCAAACGCATTCAACCCATTATATGCTGGAGGAGTATATGCAACTGGCGGAGTAATCGTCGGTGCTTGAAATGGAGTAACCTTAACTTTAGCTTCATCTTGCGTCTGTTTTATCCACATATTTAAATCATCATGAGTGGGGGAACATGCTGCTAAAGACAAAACACCTACGAGTAAGATAGTATTTTTCATGATTTCCCTAATAACTTTTATTTATTGTCAACTTCAGCACCATTCTGCGCATCATTTCCGTTAGCCTGTGCCTCCTTCTGTTTGGCTGCAAGCTCGGCAGCAACTTCTTCTGCAGGACGAGCCTTATAAGTTGTTGCAGTGGCACTCAGTGTCAAAATATCACTTTTGCCCTCTTTACCACTTTTCCCGTCTGCTGCTTGGGAGAGCTTCAGAGATTCCAAAGTAATGATTCGCGACAAACCTCCGACATCACGAGCAAACTGGCTAATCTGATTATGCTTACCCGTAATGGAAATTTCATAGGGTAACTTTTGGATTGGACCATCATTAACCGGAGCTTGAGGCACAACACTATCCAAACGCAAACCATTAGCGGATCCAGCCTGATGCAATTCTTGGATTAAATTAGGAATTTCAGCATCTGTCGGCAGTTGTTTCAACAAAACATCAAAAGCCGAACGGATAGATGCCAATTCCTCCTGAAGGTTATGCAAATTAACAGCCTCAATACTTTTTTTCGTATATGTTTCCTTTAGTTCGGCTTCTTTAGCTTCCTGCGTAGAAAGTGTTTCGAGTTGCTCTTTGAAAATACCAACATATCCTATTGCCAAGACCCCCGCTATTGCCAACCCTGCGATAAATAACTTAGCAGGCATATTTAACAAATAGAGGTTTTGGATATCAATATTTTTTGCTTTACTTACAGACATTTATTTTACCTCTTGCTTCTGTTCGCCAGTTTCAGTCGTGTTCGCGGCTGGATTTTGTACGGGTACTGATGGATGACCTGAATTATTCAACAAAACCTTCAGAGTAAATTCTTGATAATTATCAATTTTCTTAATACTCAAAAGTTCTGGCTGAGCAAAAACCCCGGTACTTGGTAAAGAACGCATAAACATTGCGATCTTATTATCACTACTTGCTCGACCCGTAATTTTGTAAGATGTCGAACTTTCTGCTTCCAACGCTGTCAGATAAGAGTTATCGGGAGTAACTACATTTAAGCTGTCGATGATATAGGCAGCCTGTGAACGTTTTTCCTGTAACTCTTCTACTTTTTGTTTTTTTGATAGGAAATTTTCTTTTTCTTGCTGCAGTTTTAGAATTTCTCCCAAAGCTTTATCCAGCTTTTCAATTTCCTTCCCTAGAAGGGCATTACGGTCTTCCTGTCTGCTGATTGCATTATTAATTGTCAAATATGTCAACACAAGCAGACCTGCACCTATCAATAACGCCGAAAGCATTAATACTTTAAATTGTTGCTTTTTGCGCTGTTTGATTTCTTCCCTATAAGGAAGAAGGTTAATTTTAACAAATTCGATCATATTACAATCCCCTTAATGCTAATCCGAATGCTAATGTTAAAGACGGTGCATCAATTTGCAGCTGCGGCAAATCAATTTTATTGTTTCGTTCAGCATATAAAACCGGGTGAATACACTGTGTCGCAGTATTGGTTTGAGAAAAAATACTTTCCGCCAATCCGGCCTGTTGCGATGCAAACCCAGTTAATAAAATATGTTTAATGTTTGAGAAGGTCTCTGTTGTCTGCGTAGTGTAGTAAAACTGCAATACACGTTGGATTTCTTGCGCTACCTGAACGTTAAAGCGATCTGCGACTTGGGTCTGATAATCAGATGGTTTACTGGATGAAGCTATCATCTGCGCCGCTTTTTCTTCTGTCACTTGATAAGTACGCTGAATCAGTTGATTCAACTGTTCCGTACTGACAGGAGTCTCTTGTTTATACAAAATCTGTCCGTTTTGCATCACCAATGCGTACATTTGGGTAGCATGAATGCCAAATACAGCAACTTTTTCATTAGTCAATTCAGGTGCATGATTATTAATCCAAAAAGCATAGGCATTTCTCTGAGCCAAAAGATCCAAATCTAAGGCAGACAGATCAAGTCCTGCATTTTCAAACATTTCAATAACAGGCTCAATATCGTCTTTTCTAGCTGCTACGGTTGTAATCTGCTGCCCTGCCGGGGAAACGGATACGCCGGTCACCTGATAGTCATAACTCATTTCATCAATAGGACCGATTGCTGAAATTTCAGATTCAGCGAACTCGTCCAAATCAAGTTCGGTATCGCGAGGGTTGTAAGTTATGTTCTCTATTGTTGCCAAGCTTTGTGGTACAGCTGCAACAAAGTTCTTACAAGAACTGCGCAATTGCGTATAAGTATGTTGCAAATAGGTGACAAGTTGGTCGTAATCTTGGATTTTGTTACCTTTTACAATATTTTTAGGTAATTTGGTAATAACGTATTTTTCTAGCTGAATTTGGTTTAAACTACGGCCTGTCAGCTGAACCATCTTAATGGCATGCTGGCTGATGTCGATGCCGATAGCGGCTCGGTTGCTTAACCCTCCGGAAGCTTTACTTGCCTTGCTGGTTTTGCTTTTAGGGCTTTTTGATAAGCTAATCATATAATTTCCCTGTATTGTTAGGAGTGAGTAACTGTTTCGATATCCGTAAAGGATTTCTTTTTCTTTGCACAGTAAATACTGTGTTTCACAGAAATCGGTTTCTATTTTACTTTATTTAATGCCAGTGATGGCAAAAATTATTACTTAGTCATGATTAAAAAGATTATAACGACCTGTCTTGGTTTGATATTAGGATTGGCACTCTTCGGTGTCGGCTTGCTCGCTATTGCGATTTTGGTCACATACCCCAAGTTGCCTGCTCTTGATTCTTTACAACACTACCAACCCAAAATGCCCCTCACAGTATATTCTGCCGACGGTCAGATTATTGGGGTTTACGGTGAACAGCGCCGGGAGTTTACAAAAATTGGAGATTTTCCAAAGGTTTTGAAAGACGCTGTTATTGCCGCAGAAGATAAACGTTTCTATGAGCACTGGGGCGTAGACGTAGTAGGTATTGCCCGTGCCGCTATCGGCAACGTAGTCGCCGGCGGTTTGCAATCAGGTGCCAGTACCATTACTCAACAGGTAGCAAAGAACTTCTACTTGAGTAACGAGCGTACATTTACCCGTAAATTCAATGAAGCCCTATTGGCCTATAAAATCGAACAGACGCTTAGTAAGGATCAGATTTTAGAACTGTATTTCAACCAAATCTATTTGGGTCAACGGGCATACGGTTTTGCCTCTGCCGCTCAAATCTATTTCAACAAAAACGTGAAAGACTTGACTTTGGCTGAAGCATCCATGCTGGCAGGCCTACCTAAAGCGCCTTCAGCGTATAACCCCATCGTTAACCCCGAGCGCGCCAAACAGCGCCAAGCCTACATCCTGCGAAACATGCAGGAAGAAAATATGATTACTGCACAACAACGCGATCAAGCTTTGAAAGAAGAGCTGCATTATGAACGTTTTGTGCAAAACATCGACCAAAACGCTTTGTATGTTGCTGAAATGGCACGCCAAGAGTTGTATGAAAAATATGGCGAGGACGCATACACCCAAGGCTTTAAGGTCTACACAACCGTCAATACTGCCAACCAACGTGTTGCTACTGAAGCCCTTAGAAAAGCGTTGCGTAATTTCGACAGAGGCAGCAGTTATCGCGGCGCAGAGAACTACATCGACCTCAGCAAAACTGATGACGTAGAAGAAACGATCAGCCAATATCTTTCTACTTTATATACGGTTGACAAAATGGTTCCGGCCGTTGTCTTGGAGGCCTCTAAAAAAGGAGTTCTGATTCAACTACCTAGCGGAAAAAGATTCAATCTGAACAGCTACGCGCTCGGCTTTGCAGCCCGTGCAGTCAACAACGAAAAAATGGGAGACGACCGTATTCGTCGCGGTTCCGTTATCCGTGTCAAAGGTGGCGGCAACAATTGGTCTGTCGTTCAAGAACCCCTATTGCAAGGTGCTCTGGTTTCATTAGATGCAAAAACAGGTGCCGTGCGTGCATTGGTCGGCGGTTATGACTTCCACAGCAAGACATTTAACCGTGCCACCCAAGCCATGCGCCAACCAGGTTCTACCTTTAAGCCTTTCGTATACTCTGCGGCACTCGCCAAAGGCATGACAGCATCCACCATGATTAATGACGCACCACTCTCCCTGCCGGGTAAAGGTGCCAATGGTTCTGCTTGGAATCCTAAAAACTCAGACGGCCGTTATGCAGGCTATATCACCCTGCGCCAAGCATTGACCGCCTCTAAAAACATGGTTTCCATCCGAATCTTGATGTCCATCGGTATTGGATACGCGCAACAATACATCCAACGTTTCGGCTTCAAACCGTCCGAAATCCCTGCCAGCCTGTCTATGGCGCTTGGTACCGGTGAAACAACACCATTGCGTGTCGCTGAAGCATATAGCGTCTTTGCCAATGGCGGTTACAAAATTTCCGCATACGTCATCGACAAGATTTATGACAGCGAAGGTCGTCTGAAAGCACAAATGCAACCTCTTGTTGCAGGCGAAAACGCTCCTCAAGCCATCGACCCGCGTAACGCATACATCATGTACAAAATCATGCAGGACGTTGTCCGTGTCGGTACTGCGCGAGGTGCCTCCGCACTTGGCCGTTCCGATATCGCCGGTAAAACCGGTACGACGAACGACAATAAAGATGCATGGTTCGTTGGATTCAACCCAAGTATTGTCACTGCCGTATACATCGGCTTCGACAAACCGCGCAGCATGGGCCGCGCAGGTTACGGCGGCACGATTGCCGTTCCAGTCTGGGTAGATTACATGCGCTTCGCGCTCAAAGGCGTAGAAAACAAAGGCATGAAAGCACCGGCAGGTATCGTGAACAGCGGCGGCGAATACTATATGAAAGAACGCATGACCACCAGCTCCGATATCACTTTGGACAATAGCGGTACCGTTCCACGCCCTGCACAACAACCTTCCCGACAACAACGCCCGGCCAATGCCAACACTGCCGCAACGCCTGATAGCGATCGGGATGGAGGAGACCGCGGTCGCGGTGATTTGCAAGAAACGCCGGTACAGCCAAGCAATGTTAACAATCGACAATTAGACTCACTGTTCTAATTACACCGGTCAAAAGGTCGTCTGAAACCCGAATCAGGAATTTCAGACGACCTTTTTATATATGGCAGCACAATCTCAATTCATTGCCATGTGAAACAAGATGGAAAAATTCACTTTAAACCGATACAGCATTGCCTCATCCGAGCCTAAAGCGGAGAATTTCCCCAAATGCTAAAAAACCAGTTTCATGTCATCTACGCTATTCATCAAACTTATCCCCTACCCCTTAATTTCAAATTATCTCGCCACACTAGATTCCTCCCCTTCCACTCACCCCATCAATCAAACGAATTGTATAGTGGATTAACTTTAAACCAGTACGGCGTTGCCTCGCCTTAGCTCAGTACTGTCTGCGGCTTCGTCGCCTTGTCCTGATTTAAAGTTAATCCACTATAAAAACAACAAGGTCGTCTGAAACATGATCCAACATTTTCAGACGACCTTTTCGGATTTATCTATTTCAAAGCAACATACACAGCAGCAAGACGATTTTTTCCCTCACCCTGCAAGACAATAAACGGATTTGCGTCCCGTCAATGCAGACTATACTACGACCGATTACAATGACTCGGAATTTTCCGGATTTCCGATATTCAAGTTGTCCATTTCTTCTTGATGCGTAGCAAACCATTCTCCGACGACTTGGTTAACTTCTTCGATGCCTTGCTTTTTAAGGCTGGAGAACAGTTGTACGCTGATGCGTTGACGGGTCATATAGGGCTTGAGCGATTTTTTGACTGCGTCTAAAGTTTTGATTTGCTCGTTTTTCGACAGCTTGTCGGCTTTCGACAACAAAATATGCACAGAGCGGCCGGTGATGTGGAAAAAGTCCAGCATCCTCAAATCCAGCTCTTTCAATGGGTGACGCGCATCCATAATCAACACCAAGCCGATGAGCTGGCGCCGTTGTTGAAGGTAATCGCCCAAGAGTTTGACCCAATGCGTACGGATGGCTTCGGGAACTTGTGCATAGCCGTAGCCCGGCAAATCGACCATGAAGCTGCCGTTGCTCAATTCGAAGAAATTGATGTGTTGGGTTCGTCCCGGCGTTTTGGAAACGTAGGCGAGCCGGACATGGTTGGTCAGGGTATTGATCGCGCTAGATTTGCCTGCGTTACTGCGTCCGACAAATGCGATTTCTGCAGGTGTGTCGGGCAGGTTTTTAAGATGGTTGACGGTAGTGAAGAATTTGGCGTTCTGAAAGAGGTTCATCCGTATTTCCTTGTTCCCTGAGACGGATTGGCGGAATTTGCCGTGTCCATGTTGCGAAACATGGTAGTAATTTAATGTAAATCTAGTATAGAATAGCACGTTTATAGAATTATCGGTTTTTATCGGGTAAAATTTATCCGGCGTTTTGAGTATAAAAAAGGCATTGTCGCGGTATGCAATGCTGTAATCAGGAGCACTCCATGAAACGATTGACTTTAGCGGCCTTGGTTTTGGCTGCCGGCGCGGCTGTCGCTGCCCCGAAAGCGGATATTGCAAAAGGCAAAGAAGTGGCTACTACCATTTGTGCGGCATGTCATGCGGCGGACGGCAACAGCGGCATCGCCATGTATCCCAAGCTCGCCGCGCAACACAGTGCCTATATCTACCGTCAAACCTTGGACATTAAAGAAGGCAAACGTACAAACGGTTCCGCCGCTGTGATGAAACCTATGGTGATGAACCTGTCCGAACAAGACATTCTGAATGTATCCGCATTCTATGCCAAACAACAGGCCAAATCCGGCGAGGCAAATCCGAAACAAAATGATCCTGTTTTGGGCGGCAAAATTTACCGAGGCGGTTTGGTGGATAAAAAAGTTCCTGCCTGTATGTCCTGCCACGGTCCCAGCGGCGCGGGTATTCCGGGCGGCGGTACCGAAATCGGCGCATATCCGCGCTTAGGCGGCCAACATATGTCTTATGTGGTCGATCAAATGAAGGCATATAAATCCGGACAACGCAAAAACGCGATTATGGAAGATATTGCTAAACGCCTGACCGAAGAAGAGTTGAATGCGGTTTCCAACTTCATCCAAGGTCTGCATTGATTCCTATCGGTCCGTCTGTTTGCGGATGATGTGAATATCAAGGTCGTCTGAAAACGCTTGCCCTCGGGCGGTTGTTTTCAGACGACCTTGTGCGATGGTATGCCGCCGCTTTTGAGGCAATAAGTATTTTCAAATGGCAGCCTTTGGCTTTTTGCCCCATCATGTCTATTTTTCGTGCCGTTCGATAATCGGGTCTCTTCCGAATCCCGACCACCCCCGTATTCTTTATCAAATCAAACCGCTATGAGCAAATCCCCTTCATCCGTCCCCCTTATCCGCAAACCTTGGTTCGCTTTTTTAAGCTCCATGCGTTTTGCCGTTGCCCTGCTCAGTCTTTTGGGCGTCGCTTCGGTTATCGGGACGGTGTTGCAGCAAAACCAGCCTCAGGTCAATTATGTTGTGAAATTCGGTCCGTTTTGGTCGCAGATTTTCAACTTTTTAGGCTTGTACGATGTTTATGCGTCCGCTTGGTTTGTGGTCATCATGATGTTTTTGGTGATATCGACCAGTTTGTGCCTGATTCGCAATGTTCCGCCTTTTCTCCGCGAAATCAAATCATTCCGTGAAAACGCTAAAGAAAAATCATTGGCGGCGATGCGCCATTCGACTGTGTTGGAAGGCAAGATGTCGTCTGAAATTGCCCGACGTTATCTCGAAGTACAAGGCTTCAGCTGCAAAACCGTAACGCGCGAAGACGGATCGGTCTTGGTTGCCGCCAAAAAAGGGGCGATGAACAAGTGGGGCTATATTTTTGCCCATACCGCGCTGATTGTGATTTGCTTGGGCGGTTTGATAGACAGCAACCTCCTGCTGAAAATCGGTATGCTGACCGGACGCGTCGTACCGGACAATCATTCCGTCTATGCCAAAGACTTCAAACCGGAAAGCATTTTGGGTACGTCGAACCTGTCGTTCCGCGGCAATGTGAACATTACCGAAGGGCAAAGTGCGGACGTGGTCTTCCTCAATGCCGACAACGGGATGCTGGTTCAGGATTTGCCGTTTGAAGTGAAGCTGAAGAAATTCCACATCGACTTTTACAATACCGGGATGCCGCGTGATTTTGCCAGCGATTTGGAAATTACCGACAAGGAAAGCGGCAAAAAATCGGAACACACCATCCGAGTCAATCATCCACTGACGCTGCACGGCATCACCATCTATCAAGCGAGCTTTGCCGACGGCGGCTCCGATTTGAAGTTCAAAGCCTGGAATTTGGGCAACCCAAGCCGCGAACCGGTAACGCTCAGGGCGACATCTATGCGCGATTTCCCGCTCGACATCGGCAATACGTCCTACAAACTGGAGTTTGACCAATTCACGTCTATGAACGTGGAAGACATGGGCAAGTCGTCTGAAAAAGAGCAAACCCTGCAATCAGCGATTAACGACGTGCGCGCCGTCTCTCAAGAAAACAAAAAATACACCAACATCGGCCCGTCCGTTGTTTACCGAATCCGCGACAAAGCGGGTCAGGCTGTCGAATATAAAAACTACATGCTGCCCGTTAAGCAGGAACAGGATTATTTCTTCATTACCGGCACGCGCACAGGTCTGGAACAGCAATACCGTTGGCTGCGCATTCCTGCCGATAAGACTTTCAAACCTGATACCTTCATGGCGATGCGCGAGCTCTTGAAAGACGAAGCCGCACGCAAAGCCGTCATCCGCAACGCGACCTTGAACGCGCCCGACAACATCCGCGAGCAATTCACCCTTGCCGCCGAAAACACCTTGGGCATTTTTGCGAAAGGCGGCTATTTGGCGTTGGACGAATTTATCACCAAAAACATCCCCAAAGCGCAGCAGGAAAAAATGCAGGGATATTTTTACGAAATGCTGTTCGGCGTCATGAACGCCGTATTGGAAGAAACCATCCAAAAATACAAGCTGCCCGCATGGCCTCAAGACGAAGCGCGCAACCGCTTCCTGCTGCACAGCATGGACGCCTATACCGGCCTGACCGAATACCCCGCACCCATGCTCCTGCAACTGGACGGCTTTGAAGAAGTCCGCTCCTCCGGCTTGCAAATGACCCGTTCGCCCGGTGCATTTTTAGTCTATTTAGGCTCTGTTTTGCTGGTTCTCGGCACGATATTTATGTTCTACATCCGCGAGAAACGCGCGTGGGTCCTGTTTTCAGACGACCACATCCGCTTTGCCATGTCTTCCAGCCGCAACGAGCGCGACCTGCAAAAAGAGTTTCCGCAACATACACAAAGCCTGCAACGACTGGCGAAAGATTTGAACCATGACGCATAACCATAACCCCCTACCCGAACACGAGCTGCTGACGCACAAATCGTTCCTCAAGTCCCTGAATACGGTTGACTGCCTATTCGCCCTCTTGACCGCAGCCGGCGCATTCTTCGCCCAAACCCGCATTCAGCACGCCATGGACATCTACGAAATGGTGATTTTGTGGGCAAGCGCAGGCATTACCGTCTTTTTAGGCTGGTTTTTCAAACCCATGCGCTGGTTTGCCCCCTTGTGTGCCGTCCTCGCATACGGCGCCGTCATGCTCTACGATGGCGACATC
This sequence comes from uncultured Neisseria sp., assembly GCA_916720585.1. Classification (GTDB taxonomy): domain Bacteria; phylum Pseudomonadota; class Gammaproteobacteria; order Burkholderiales; family Neisseriaceae; genus Neisseria. Next base: position 12,523 of record CAKARM010000002.1, on the reverse strand, counting down.
ACACACGCCGACGGCTTCCTGCTCAAATACTTCCTCAGCAGCCAGTCCGCGATTATGTGGCAATGCGCCTTCGTTTTCTTCGCACTCTTCGCCTATATCACCGGCGCCGTGTTGGCACAACGCAAAAACGTCGCCACCAATACCCTGCTCGGCATGGGTTCCGTATTCGCCTGGGTGTCCGCCGTCGCAGGCTTTACCGGACTTTTAGTGCGCTGGCACGAAAGCTACCTCCTGCGCCCTGACGCAGGACACATCCCCGTTTCCAACCTCTACGAAGTCTTCATCCTCTTCCTCGTCATCACCGCTCTGATGTACCTCTACTACGAAGCCCGTTTCGCCGTACAAAAACTCGGCGGCTTCGTCTTCAGCTTCATGGCGATCGTCGTCGGCTTCGTCCTTTGGTACAGCTTTTCCCGCGAAGCACACACCATCCAACCCCTGATTCCCGCCCTGCAATCATGGTGGATGAAAATCCACGTCCCCGCCAACTTCATCGGCTACGGCGCATTCTGTATCGCCGCCATGCTCGGCATCGCCGAACTCTGGGCATTGAGAAACGAAAACGCCGGCAAAAAATCATGGCTGCCGCATTCGCAAGTCATCGAAGAAGTCATGTATAAAGCCATCGCCGTCGGCTTTCTATTCTTCACCATCGCCACTATCCTCGGCGCACTGTGGGCTGCCAAAGCATGGGGACGCTACTGGAGCTGGGACCCGAAAGAAACTTGGGCATTCATCGTCTGGCTCAACTACGCCGTCTGGCTGCACCTGCGCCTCGTCGCAGGCTGGCGCGGCAAAATTCTCGCATGGTGGGCAGTCATCGGACTGTTCGTTACCGCCTTCGCCTTCATCGGCGTCAACATGTTCCTGAGCGGCCTGCACTCTTACGGCACCTTGTAAGCTTCAAGGCACAATAAAGAAAGGTCGTTTGAAAAGCTTATATGGTTTTCAGACGACCTTTTTTGAAAATACGGGCTGTGCTTGTATCTCTTTTGCTTTGATGGCTTCCGTTTAAAACAAAGGAATCTCTCGCAAGAAAACACGGGGGCTTCAATCCCTCCCTTAGTAGAGGTCGTCTGAAAACAGTTTCCCATTTTCAGACGACCTTTTCGCACCATCAGGCGCAGCAAAATACAATCACACCAAATTCACCCCCAATATCCCTCCCCTTCCTATTGAAACACCCCTTCCGATAGACCATAATCCCATCTATCACACAAAACACTTGTACATTGCGCCGATTTACCCCTGTTTTGCCCTCAACCCCACATCAAAATAACAAAGGTCAACATCATGTGCCAACTGCTCGGCATGAACTGCAACACCCCCACAGACATCGTCTTTTCCTTTGAAGGCTTCCGCCGCCGCGGCGGCATTACCGACCACCATGCAGACGGTTTCGGCATCGGCTTTTTCGAAGGCAAAGGCGTACGCCTGTTCCATGACGACAAACCCAGCGCCGCCTCGCCTGTCGCCGACCTCGTTCGCGCCTACCAAATCAAATCTGAAAACGTCATCGCCCACATCCGCAAAGCCTCGCAAGGACAAACCTCGCTGGCAAACACCCACCCCTTCATGCGCGAAATGTGGGGCGAATACTGGCTGTTTGCACACAACGGACATTTAATCGATTTCTACCCCGAACAAGGCGAGTATTACCATGCCGTCGGCACCACCGACTCCGAACGCGCCTTCTGCTACATCCTCAACCGCCTGCGCAGCCGCTTCGCCACCAAGCCCGACCCGGACACCCTATTCGACGCCCTCGCCGCGCTGACCCACGAAATCCGCCGCTTCGGACTGTTCAACTTCGTTATGTCCAACGGCGACAACCTGTTTGCCCACGCCAGCACGCTTTTGCACTACATCGTACGCAAAGCCCCGTTCGGCAAAGCACGGCTTTTGGACGACGACGTCATGGTCGATTTTTCCGAAGTCACCACCCCCAACGATAAAGTCGCCGTTATCGCCACCTTACCGCTGACCCGCGACGAAACCTGGTCGCAACTGGCAGTGGACGAACTGGTCATGTTCCGACAAGGCGACATCGCCCGCAGCGACCGTCCTGAACAACCCGTTTACATGAGCGTAGAAGAAGGCTTGGCAATCGCCCGCGCCGTCGGCGTATCCGTTTAAAACAAAGAGGTCGTCTGAAAAGCAGAAAACGGCTTTCAGACGACCCCTTCAACCCATAATAAACCCACCGACTATACGGGAATAGCTCAATCGGCTACAATTCCGTTTCACAAACAAATAAATTCAAAAACTTATGAAATGTCCGTTTTGTCAGCATCCCAATACTCAAGTCACTGATTCGCGGCTCTTGGAAGAGACGAACAGCATCCGCCGCCGCCGCCGCTGTTTGGAGTGCGGGCAGCGGTTCAGTACGTTTGAAACGGTCGAAATGCGGATGCCGCAGGTCATTAAATCCAACGGTACGCGCGTGGCGTTTAATCCGCACAAGCTGAAAACCAGTTTGGAACGGGCTTTGCACAAACGTCCGATTGCCCAGGAAAAAATCGATGAAACGGTCGCGCTGATTGAGCAGCGTCTGTATCAGTCGGGCAACAAGGAAGTGCCGTCGCGCATGGTGGGGGAAATGGCGATGGAGGAATTGGCAAAAATCGATCAGGTCGCTTATGTCCGTTTTGCTTCCGTGTATAAAAGTTTCAACGACGTGTCCGAGTTTACTCAGGCAATTGCCACGCTGGTGCAGACCGACGGGAAATAGGTCGTCTGAAAGCGGTGTGTTGATGATGAAGAGGATGTTTATGAAAAGAGTTTTATCCGTAGCCGCCGCACTATTCTGCCTTGCCGCCTGCAGCCCCGAACAGGGCGATGCGGTGTCGAAAGCCGCCTCCGATACGGTTCAAACGCTGACGAGCATGGACGGCAAAATTTCCGTCTCCGTTCACAACAGCCACTTCACCGACATCATCGCCGATTCCGCCCGCCATCCGAAAAACGTTCCCGCCTCCAACCTAATTCTGCTCCAACACGACCCTGAAGCGCGCATTACCATTTATGCGGCGAACAACGGTCCTGCCCAAACAGATGCCAAAGCCTATTTCGCCGAACTCAAAACCGCCCTGCAATCGGACGAGACTCAAAATGTCCGCGTCGGCATCGCCACCGACAACCGCATGAATTACCAAACCGACCGCGAAGACCGGCAAGGTACGTTCAACCAATACTGCATCGCCATTCACGAGGCCAATATTTATACCGTTTGCGCGTACAGCCATCATGCAAGTCAGAAGGAATTGTCGGAAGTATTGAAAGAATTGAGCTTGTCGCGTTAATGCTTTGACGAACGGAATACGGCGAAAGAAAAGGTCGTCTGAAAACGGAAAACTTTAAGAAACCTAAGTTATGTTTGATTGTATTGATACCCAAATGATGCAAAACGCCCTTGCCCTTGCGCGGCTCGGGCGTTTTTCCACTTCCCCCAACCCGCGCGTCGGCTGCGTGATTGCACACGGCAACCAAATCGTCGGACAGGGATTTCATGTCAAAGCAGGCGAACCGCACGCCGAAGTGCATGCGCTGCGGCAGGCGGGCGAAATGGCGCGCGGGGCGACGGCTTATGTGACGCTCGAACCGTGTAGCCATTACGGCCGTACGCCGCCCTGCGCCGAAGCCCTAATCGGCTCGGGCGTATCGCGTGTGGTCGCCGCCATGACCGATCCCAATCCTCTGGTGGCAGGCAAAGGTTTGGCCATGCTGGAAGCCGTAGGCATCCGCACCGAAAGCGGTTTGCTGGAAACCGAAGCGCGCGAACTCAACCGCGGCTTCCTTTCCCGTATCGAACGCGGCCGCCCGTTTGTCCGCGTTAAATGCGCCACCAGCTTGGACGGCAAAACCGCGCTCGCCGACGGACGCAGCTACTGGATTACCGGCGAAGCCGCAAGGGCGGACGTACAAACCTTACGCGCAGAAAGCTGCGCTGTTCTGACCGGCATCGGCACAGTGCTTGCCGACAATCCGCGCCTCAATGTCCGTGCCTTCCCGACGCTGCGCCAGCCTGCGCGTATCGTGTTGGACAGCAAACTGCAAACGCCGTTGGGCAGCCACATGGTTTCAGACGACCTCAGCCCCACCGTCATCGTAACCGCCGTTGATGATGAAGAACGCCTCAAACCATACCGCTCGTTCAATCATATCCGCATCTTAAGGTCGTCTGAAAACGCCGACGGACGCATAGACCTTGCCGCCCTGCTGCCTCAGTTGGCAGAGCTGGGCTACGGAGAGATTATGGTCGAAGCGGGCGCGACGCTGACCTCCGCCTTTATCGAAGCAGGCTTGGCAGACGAAATCGTGTTGTACCAAGCGCCGAAAATCTTAGGCGAAGGCAGAAGCCTGCTCACCCTCCCTGCCAACCCTGCCGTTTTAGCTTCGGAAGGCGAGTGGGAAAGCCGTTCGGTAGAGCTGATCGGGCAGGACGTAAAATGGGTTTTGCGTAGAAAATAGGCTGCCTCGTAAACCAGAAAGGTCGTCTGAAAACTGATTTGGGTTTTCAGACGACCTTTTTGCCAGAAGCAACGGTGTTTTACTGCATCGCCTGATTTGCTTGACAGAGTTACAAATACCGCTTCAACATATACTGAAGTAATATTAATTTTAGGTTAAATTACGCAAATATATTAATGCTAATTTTTATTAATTATTTGTATTTCCGATATTATATTTAGTCACTAACGGTATAGTCATTACTAAAAATAATACAATTCAAAATCTTACCGCCCAGCTTGATTATAATATTTGCATAAACATTTCCCAACACTCCATTATCGTCGGGCAATGCTGCATTTGCACATGCAAAACTTTTACGTCCAAAACCAATCTTAGGGAAAGATTTATTTTCGACACCGACAAAACGGATTCCGACCCTGCTGTTTTTATGACTGCCGGCCGGGGTTCTGCTGCGGCATTTTGCACTGTGCGGCACGCCCTTTTCCATCACATGAGACTTGTCATGAAAAATATTACCATTCAGAAATTTGCAGATAAAACCGCCAAAATCGGCATCGTCGGCCTGGGCTATGTCGGCCTGCCGCTGATGCTCCGTTATGTGGACATCGGTTATCAGGTTTTGGGCTTCGACATCGACAAAACCAAAGTCGACAAACTCAACAAAGGCGAGACCTACATCGAGCATATTCCTGCCGAGAAAATCGCCGCTGCTTCTAACAGCCTGTTTGAAGCCACCACCGACTTCTCCCGCATCGGCGAAGTGGAAGCCGTGATTTTGTGCGTACCGACTCCGTTGAACAAATACCGCGAGCCGGACATGAGTTTCGTTATCGACACCACTGACGCGGTGAAACCTTACCTTCGCGCCGGTCAAGTGCTGTCTTTGGAATCCACCACCTACCCCGGTACGACCGAAGAAGAATTGCTGCCGCGCGTTGAAGAAGGCGGCTTGAAAGTCGGTAAAGACGTGTTCTTGGTGTACTCTCCGGAACGCGAAGACCCGGGCAACCCGAATTTTGAAACCCGCACCATCCCGAAAGTCATCGGCGGTCATACTCCTGCTTGTTTGGAAGTCGGTATCGCGCTGTATCAGCCTGCCATCGACAAAGTCGTACCGGTAAGCTCCACCAAAGCCGCCGAGCTGACCAAACTTCTGGAAAACATCCACCGCGCCGTGAACATCGGTTTGGTGAACGAGATGAAAATCGTCGCCGACAAAATGGATGTCGATATTCACGAAGTCATCGCCGCCGCGGCAACCAAACCGTTCGGCTTCGTTGCCTACTATCCCGGCCCGGGCTTGGGCGGACACTGTATCCCCATCGACCCGTTCTACCTGACTTGGAAAGCGCGCGAATACGGCGTAAACACCCGCTTCATCGAGTTGGCAGGCGAAGTGAACTCCCACATGCCCGACTACGTCATCAGCAAAGTGGGTCTGGCTTTGAACGAACACAACCGTTCCATCAAAGACAGCAAAATCTTGGTATTGGGTATCGCCTACAAGAAAAATGTGGACGACATGCGCGAAAGCCCGTCTGTGGAAGTGATGGACCGCCTGCACAAATTGGGTGCAAACATTTCCTACTCTGACCCGCACGTGCTTGAGTTCCCGTACATCCCCGGCCACCACTACTTCGACCTGAAGAGCGAGCCGCTGACGCCAGAAACCGTAGCGAAATACGACTGCGTAGTCCTGACCACCGACCACGATAAGTTTGACTACGACATGATTGCCGAACACGCCAAACTGATTGTCGATACGCGCGGCAAGTTCCCTGCGAAAAACCCGAAAGTCGTGAAAGCGTAATACCTTTGACGATTGAGGCAGACTGCCTGCCGACGGGTTTCGGCAGGCAGTCGGCTTTCTTAGACCGTTTGTTTTCAGACGACCTAAGAAAGCCCTTATTTATATGATGCTGCTGCGTTTTCAGGTCGTCTGAAAATCTTGGCGGCAGCCAATCCCTCCTATTTATGAATATAAGAAAAATACTCGGCTATGCTTTGGGTCCGATAGGCAGTGCGGCTTTCGGCATCCTCTCGCTTCCGCTGATTTCATGGTACTACCCTGCGGAAGACATCGGCCGTATCGTCTTACTGCAAACCATATCCGCTCTGACCATCCTGATTTTGGGGCTGGGCTTGGATCAGGCGTATATCCGCGAATACTACGCCAGCGAAGACAAAGCCGCGCTGTTCAAATCCTTCAGCCTGTCCCCGTTTGTTTTGAGCATTGTCGGGGTATTGCTGATACTTTTGTGGAATCCCTCTTGGCCTTCCGAAATTATTTTTGATTTGAACAACACCAAGCTGGGTATTCTGTTTTTAGTTTTTTTACTGACCACCCTGTTTATCCGCTTTTTCTCGCTCATCCTACGGATGCAGGAAAAGGCAATTGCTTTCTCACTCAGCCAGCTGACACCGAAATTCCTGATTTTGGTTTTAGTTTTGCTCTTCATCCTAATCGGTTTGCCAACCCATACCACCAGCCTGGTCTTTGCCTATACCGCCGCCCAAATACTGACCGTCGCTGTATTGATCTACCAAACCCGAACGGATTTGGCCGCCGCCATCCGTTCGCCTTGGTCGGCAAAGCTGCACAAAATGGGTCTGCAATACGGACTGCCTTTGGCATTCGGCAATCTCGCCTACTGGGGGCTGACGTCTATCGACCGTTTTGTTTTGAAAGAAATGGCAAGTTTGGAGCAACTGGGGATTTACTCAATGGCGGTCAGCTTCGGCGCTGTCGCCCTGATTTTCCAAAGCGTATTCTCAACCATATGGGCGCCATTGGTGTTCAAATGGGTTGAAGACAACACCAACCTCGACAAAATCGGCGGCATTACCCTGTCGATGACTGCGCTCATCAGCGCGATGGTTTGCTTTATCGGTATTTTTTCGCCGGTGGTCACTTGGATTCTTCCCGGGAAATATGCATCGGTACAGTTTATTTTACTGTCGTGCATGATGTTTCCTTTGTTTTATACGCTGACGGAAGTGACCGGCATCGGCTTGAACGTCGTCAAAAAAACCTGGCTGATTACCGCAGTCAATATTGCGGCATTCCTGCTGAACTTCGGCCTGCTGTATTGGCTGGTTCCGCTCTTGGGCGCACGGGGCGCCGCAATGGCGAGCGCGACTTCTTTTTGGGTGTTTATGCTCATCAAGACCGAATTGTCTTCAAGGATGTGGCAGAAGCTGCCCTGCCGGAAAATTTATACCCACACCGCACTCTGCCTGATTTTGTGCCTGGGCTACACCTACTTCGGCAACACCGGCAACTACTACATTTTTGCTTTAATCTGGCTGGCAGGTTTGATTGCCCTGACTGTGAAATACAAAACACCACTTTCTTCAGCTTTATCAGTAGTGAAAGGTCGTCTGAATAAAAAACATTCAACACAATAACAACCATACCGCGCGCAGTTTTTGATTCTGCCGCTACAAAACGCTTACTCACCGAGAATCTTTGATTTTGTGCCCTGTCCGCAACCTATGCGGCTTGTACGCCGACACACTCGACACAGGTATTATCATGCATACATTAATCATTCCTTCTTGGTATCCATCCACTCCGGACGACGTCAACGGAATCTTCTTCCGCCTGCAAGCGCAAGCCTTGCAACGCTCCGGAGTCAAAGTAGGGGTCGTTGCACCGATATTCCGTTCGTTCAGAACTCAGGCAAAAACTGCGTTCAACCCGAAAAATTACGGAATAAGGACCTACATCGACAAAGACGTACCGACTTATGTGTACGACAGCATGTTTTTCTTCCCGCGCATTCCGCATATCGACCGCAAACGGGAAATCGCCGCCAGTATGAAACTGTTCCGCCGATACGTTGCAGACCACGGCATGCCCGATGTCCTGCACGCGCACTGCGTCAACAGCGGCGGCATCATTGCATACGAAATCCACAAAGCAACCGGCATTCCGTATGTCATCACCGAACACAGCACTACCTACGCCCGCAAACTTATCCGCAACTGGCAACGCCCGCTGATGTATGCCGCCGCCCAAAACGCCGCCTGCCGCCTGGCAGTCAGCCGCGACTTTGCCGAACTGCTGAAAGAAGAATACCGCGGATTGGAGTGGCAATATGTTCCCAATATCCTGTCCGCCAGCTTTGAAGCACCGATCGACCTTGCCAACAAACCCGCCAACGAAGACTTTACCTTCTGCTCGGTCGCGCACCTGCAACATAAAAAAGGCTACGACATCCTACTGCCTGCCTTTGCCGAAGCAGTCAAAGCCTATCCGAACCTGAAACTGAAAATCGGCGGCGGCGGCTACGAAGAATTCAAGCTGCACCGTCTGGCAAAAGATTTGGGACTGGAAAACAACGTTATCTTTGAAGGTCGTCTGAAAAACGAAGAAGTCTTGGAATTGATGTATCAAAGCGATGCCTTCGTATTGGCCAGCCGCCACGAAACTTTCGGCGTCGTTTTCATCGAGGCTTTGGCTCAAGGGCTGCCCGTCATCGCGACGCGCTGTGGCGGTCCTGAGACTATCGTCAATCCATCCAACGGGCTTTTGGTCGATGTCGGAGACCAAAAATCGCTGACGGAAGCACTTATCTCCCTCTATCGGAACCGGAAAAAATATTTCCCGCACCTGTTGCGCGAAAACTGCCTGAAAGAATTTGGAGAGCGTCCCGTTACCGAACAAATCATTTCTGCATATAATAAAGCTCTTGGAACGACCTAAATTTCAGGAAGCAACGTGAAAATTAAAAAACAAAATATATACATTACTATGCTTTATACGATGGTTACCGCCTACATGCTGGGGCCGATGCTGTCGTATAAGCTGGGGATTCCGCGTATCGACAATCCGCTGACCCTCTTGCTGGTGCCTGCCACCCTGCTGATTTTTTTCATAGAAAACAAAACATTCAACAGCAAGGCAGGACTCATGCTGATGGCGGTCGGGCTGATGACCGGCTGGAGCGCAATCCATCTGTTCATCACGCCCTTGGATTCGGTCAGGGTCATGGATACCTTTTTCTTCCTGTCGGTCGCCGGCTTGTTTTACCTGCTGTATCTGATTTTGAGCCGACACGAAAACCCCTTGCGCTTCGTACGCAGGCTGTTGGTTTACTTTTGCGCCTTTATCATTATTCCGCCCGTTATCGAGGTGTTGACCGGCATCCAGTTTGTCAAATCAGACGAAATTTTGGCGATTGAGGCCGGCGTGATTAAAGGCTTTTTCTTCAACCCCAACAACTTGGGTACGACCGCCCTCTTCTTCGCACCTGCCGTGTTGATATTTTTCAATATCGGCGTCAACAAGAGGGAATATTTGTTCGGCTGGATTTTATTTTTGAGTTTGGGCGCGATTGTTTTCGCCAGCGCATCGCGTACGGCGACGATGAGTTACATCATTTTGTTTATCCTGAACTTGATTTACCGTAACAACGGGCTGTTTACGCTGATGACCATAGGCGTTACAGGCGCAGGCTTGTCGATGATTCCGAAACAGTACATTGCCGATTTCCTGCTCTCGATGCACGGCAATGCCTTTTTGGAAAACATTTCTTCCCGCCTGTATTTGTTCCTGTTCAATTTGGAGAGCGACAACTCGGTCGGCTACCGCCAAGAAATTTACAACTACTTCTGGAGCAATCCGCCGCTTTTGCTTTACGGCTACGGCCCTAAAAACTTTCAGGAATACTTCGGCGGGCATTTGAGCGACAGCCTCGGTTTTGAAAATCCGCACAGTTTCATCATCGAACTGTATTTGGGCTTCGGCATGATTTCCTTAATCGGCTTCATCTGTTACATCATTTGGTATGCAGTGAACGTCTTTTTAAGCCAAAACCTGCGGAACAAACAAAAAGCCATCGGCTTGGCGGCAATCGGCCTGTTTATTTTGGGCGGCTTCATCCCGTCCACCATTTTGCGTATGCCCTTCCTCTGGCTGCCCTGCTTTTTGATTTTCCTGTACAGCGTCCTGCCGCAGCGCGATACGGCATATAACGCGTACCGATACACCCCTTGATAGAAAACATGATATGAAAAAAATTGTTTTGACTACTTCCATGTCCGGCCTCGGCGGCACTGAAAATGCGACCTTCCGCTTAGGACGGTTGCTCAGGCAGCGCGGCCACGAGGTCGTCCTTGCCTCTTCCGATGGCCCGCTCATCAAAGAAGCCCAAGCCTTGGGCATCCAATGGCGTCCGATTGATTTTTATCAGAGCGGCATCTTGGGCTACATCAAAGGCATGTTCGCCTACATGAAGATGTTGAAACAAGAAAAACCCGACATCATCCATTGTCAAATGGCGCGTATCGTTCCCGCCTGTGCCATCGCGGCGAAAATCTCTTCGCCGAAAACCAAAGTGTTCTACCACGCGCGCGGTTTGGATGCCGAAACTTATCCGAAAATCGCCAAACTTTTCGACAAGTTGGGCGTATACATTATCGGCAACTGCAGACACGAGCAGGAAAAACTCATCCGCCACGGTTTCCCTGCCAACCGCATCACCTACACCTACAACGCCCTGCACAAAGCCGATTACGTTCCTGAAAAAACCGCCAAAGACTACGTCATGCTCGGCACGCTGTCGCGCTTGGATACCGTCCGCGCCGTGCATGTGATGCTGGACATCTTTAAGAAAATGGTTGACCGCAATATGCCCGTACGCCTGAACGTAGCGGGCATAGGCGAAGAGATGGACAATCTGAAAGCGCAAGCAAAACGCCTGGGCATAGACGACAAAGTCACCTTCCTCGGCGGCGTGCGCGATTTGACCGGCTATTTCAAAGACGTGGATATTTTGGTGAACACGCCGCACTGCATCGGTGACCACGGCGCAGGCGTCGGCAACAACATCCTTGAAGCCGGCCTCTACGACACGCCCGTCGTGACCTACAACATGGGCGGCATTTCCGAAATGGTCATTACCGGGGAAACCGGATACTGTTTCCCCTTCGGCGAAGACGAAGCCTTTATCGAAGCCGTCGATCAACTCATCAAGCAGCCCGAGCTGCGCGAAAAGATGGGCAAAGCCCTGCATAAACACGTTGAGACCTTGTGTTCCGATGATGAAATCTATCGCACCACAATGGCCGCTTACGATATGTGAGGTCGTCTGAAAATATGAACATCACCATCGTCGCCCCCTACTGTTCGCTGCCGTCCGAGCCGCATTTCAACCGCTTCTGGTATCTTGCCGAGCTGTTGTCGCAGTCTCATGATGTATTGCTGATTACCAGCAATTTCAAACACTATGACAAATCTTTCAGACGACCTGAAGATGCCGAATCTGCTTCGCAAGGTCGTCTGAAAGTCATGCTGCTGGAAGAAAGCGGCTACGGTAAAAACGTCTCGCTGGACCGCGTCAAAAGCCATCATGTGTTCGTCAAACATTTTGAGCAATGGTTGAACAACTGCCGCCCGGGCGAACAAGACGTCGTCTTTTCCGCCTATCCGCTGATCGCCACCAACCTGCTTTTGGGCGAACACAAAGCGCGTTTGAGCTACAAGCTGATTATCGACGTGCAGGACGTATGGCCGGAATCCTTCTCCTCGGTCGTGCCGTTTTTGAAAAAAATCCCGCACAACCTGCTCCCCTTCTCCTCCCGCGCCAACCGTGCCTACCGTTACGCCGACGCGCTGGTCGCCGTATCGCAGACCTACCTCGACCGCGCCAAAGAAGCGAATCCGAATGTCCCCGGCGAAGTCGTCTATATCGGCGCGGATTTTCCGAAACTCGATGCCGCGCCGGCAAAAGACTTCGGCGACAGCAAAACCCGCTTCTTCTACTTGGGTACGCTCAGTTACAGCTATGACGTGGAAACCGTGTGCAAAGGCGTTCGGAAACTGTTGGACGGCGGCGAAAATGTAGAGCTGCACATCATGGGCGGCGGCCCCGATTTGGACAGACTCAAACAATACGCCTGCGAGGGCATCAAGTTTTACGGCTACATCCCCTACGCCGAAATGATGTCGGTTGCCAAAGGCTGCGACATCTCCGTCAACGCCATCCATTCCTACGCCATGCAGTCGATTACCAACAAACTTTCCGACTATATGGCTTTGCAAAAA
>CAKARM010000001.1:0-39553 GCA_916720585.1 uncultured Neisseria sp. | reverse complement strand
TTTCCAGCCGCCTTTAGGCGGCTGTGTGTTGAAACGGTATTACCGAAAAAGCCAAGCATTCGGGTGGTCCCAGCCGCCTTTAGGCGGCTGTGTGTTGAAACTACTTGGATTCATTATTATGTCCGCCTTTATCGTCCAGCCGCCTTTAGGCGGCTGTGTGTTGAAACGCGTTTATGAAAAAGGCAAGCAACTTGGCGACAAAGCCAGCCGCCTTTAGGCGGCTGTGTGTTGAAACACGGCGCAAACCGATGAAGCAGGCTTTAAAGTCGGCCAGCCGCCTTTAGGCGGCTGTGTGTTGAAACAAATACACCGTTCCGCGCAACTGGATTGGTCGCCCAGCCGCCTTTAGGCGGCTGTGTGTTGAAACGCTTAACCTCTACGACTACTCCGGCAATAAACGCCCAGCCGCCTTTAGGCGGCTGTGTGTTGAAACCGCAAAGTTGCGATGAATCCGTTTTGGATGGGCGACCAGCCGCCTTTAGGCGGCTGTGTGTTGAAACGTCTTTGCCCGCTCGTGGCATGATGTGCAGATGGCCAGCCGCCTTTAGGCGGCTGTGTGTTGAAACGTCTGCTTTGGAACTGAAGCAAGGCGACAGCCTGACCAGCCGCCTTTAGGCGGCTGTGTGTTGAAACCTGTTATCGACTATAAAAACAGCGCGATAAAAAACCAGCCGCCTTTAGGCGGCTGTGTGTTGAAACAAATCGTCTTTGCCGTTTTCGTCGTTTGGGGGTAACCAGCCGCCTTTAGGCGGCTGTGTGTTGAAACAAGGCTTCCCCGACAACCACACGCAAATACCTTGGCCAGCCGCCTTTAGGCGGCTGTGTGTTGAAACTCATACAGCCCGCCTGATAGATGTTGCGCGGGCTCCAGCCGCCTTTAGGCGGCTGTGTGTTGAAACAAACCAATTTAACAAATGACAAAAGGAAAGATGCAACCAGCCGCCTTTAGGCGGCTGTGTGTTGAAACCATTTACCAAAATTTCTCAATACCCACATATAAGCCAGCCGCCTTTAGGCGGCTGTGTGTTGAAACAGTTGATATTCTAAAAGACACCTTCCGAGTCCTTACCAGCCGCCTTTAGGCGGCTGTGTGTTGAAACAGACAGCCTCACAGAATTGCGACAATGATATTAACCAGCCGCCTTTAGGCGGCTGTGTGTTGAAACGCTGAAAAGGGGGTAAAAAATGCCATTGGCCGGATCCAGCCGCCTTTAGGCGGCTGTGTGTTGAAACATGAATCCTGTCGAATTGGCGGCCAATACGTTCAGCCAGCCGCCTTTAGGCGGCTGTGTGTTGAAACGGAGATTTAAAAGTCGGTCAATATTTCGATACGACCCAGCCGCCTTTAGGCGGCTGTGTGTTGAAACAGATTAATTAAAGAAATTTCAGGCGACCTGAAAAGGCCAGCCGCCTTTAGGCGGCTGTGTGTTGAAACTCTTATGGCGATACTATCGAAGAAGCAATCTCAACCAGCCGCCTTTAGGCGGCTGTGTGTTGAAACTCAAGGGTAATTTAACGGTTAATGCTGACTATGCCCAGCCGCCTTTAGGCGGCTGTGTGTTGAAACCGCGTCTATCCGTACCGTCGGCGTCATGCTGCCATCCAGCCGCCTTTAGGCGGCTGTGTGTTGAAACAGTGTTTAACGTCGCTCCAATTTTGGAAACTAATCCAGCCGCCTTTAGGCGGCTGTGTGTTGAAACATGAGTGGCTGACGCACGTCACCGATACGCTGCCCAGCCGCCTTTAGGCGGCTGTGTGTTGAAACCGCGATTCGACTGTGTTTTGAAACCAGTCGATGATCCAGCCGCCTTTAGGCGGCTGTGTGTTGAAACAGTAATTTGGACGAGGCAACAGGCGGCCTGCAACGCCAGCCGCCTTTAGGCGGCTGTGTGTTGAAACACGGACGACACGGACAAAACAGGGTATTGATTCAACCAGCCGCCTTTAGGCGGCTGTGTGTTGAAACCGAAATGTCTTTGAACTTGTAGTAGATGGGCCAGCCAGCCGCCTTTAGGCGGCTGTGTGTTGAAACCCGTATATCCCGTCTGCTGATACGGTGGTTTAAGAGCCAGCCGCCTTTAGGCGGCTGTGTGTTGAAACAATGGTGAAACAAAACGCCTGATTATCAACATTCCCAGCCGCCTTTAGGCGGCTGTGTGTTGAAACTTGTTATAGCTCTCAAGGAACGGTGATAAAAGAGCCAGCCGCCTTTAGGCGGCTGTGTGTTGAAACTCCTAGATTTTTCCCTGAGAAAGAACAAAACCTGCCAGCCGCCTTTAGGCGGCTGTGTGTTGAAACAGCCGACCGTTACCTTGAATGGGTTAAGAAACAGCCAGCCGCCTTTAGGCGGCTGTGTGTTGAAACAACCGCGTACTGTTCAGTACCGAAGGGGCATTTTCCAGCCGCCTTTAGGCGGCTGTGTGTTGAAACTATCAGGCGTATAACGGCGCGCGCGAAAAAAACCCAGCCGCCTTTAGGCGGCTGTGTGTTGAAACTGCTGCTTCTCCCACTCATTAAACGTCTTTTGCGCCAGCCGCCTTTAGGCGGCTGTGTGTTGAAACTAGATAGCATACGGATATACTACGGTATTTACTACGGCCAGCCGCCTTTAGGCGGCTGTGTGTTGAAACTCGTGCAAGTACTGTTTCTTAATCTCGAAGTTAACCAGCCGCCTTTAGGCGGCTGTGTGTTGAAACTGAGTAATACAAGTAATAACCTAGTAATAACCTAGCCAGCCGCCTTTAGGCGGCTGTGTGTTGAAACATGGCGGGCGATGTTGTCGCGGATGTTTTCGTACCAGCCGCCTTTAGGCGGCTGTGTGTTGAAACGCCACCATCTCATAGATGTCGCGCGGGTCAGTAAGCCAGCCGCCTTTAGGCGGCTGTGTGTTGAAACCAAAGGTCGGACGTAAACTGTGTCTGTGTCAACATCCAGCCGCCTTTAGGCGGCTGGATGTTGAAACTTTGGCGCGCATATCGTTGACCCTGTTGCCGTGCCAGCCGCCTTTAGGCGGCTGTGTGTTGAAACTGCCATATTGACGGATTGGATAAACGCAAATTCAACCAGCCGCCTTTAGGCGGCTGTGTGTTGAAACAAGTAATTGACTTAAATTGAATGGTTAGTTTTTTCCAGCCGCCTTTAGGCGGCTGTGTGTTGAAACGGTATCTACAAAGGGTCGTCAGGTATAGACCCGCCCAGCCGCCTTTAGGCGGCTGTGTGTTGAAACATGAACACTTGCCGTAAATACGGCGCAAAACTGGCTCCAGCCGCCTTTAGGCGGCTGTGTGTTGAAACTGTATCTCTCCCCTGAAACGGGTGACATCGGACCCAGCCGCCTTTAGGCGGCTGTGTGTTGAAACTGTTTTAAGTTGATTGCTAAATTTATATCAGGAATCCAGCCGCCTTTAGGCGGCTGTGTGTTGAAACTACGACGGTCTATGTTGAATTTCCGTTTGCCCGAAACCCAGCCGCCTTTAGGCGGCTGTGTGTTGAAACTGAAGTTGAAAAAAAAGCCAAAGAAATGGGGGTCGCCAGCCGCCTTTAGGCGGCTGTGTGTTGAAACATCGGGTGAATCGAATGGGTCTAAAAAGGCTGATCCAGCCGCCTTTAGGCGGCTGTGTGTTGAAACCGCTTGATGTGTATTTTTAGTCCAAAAGCCTAACCAGCCGCCTTTAGGCGGCTGTGTGTTGAAACTTTGCTAGTTGGTGATACAACTACTTCTGAAACAAGCCAGCCGCCTTTAGGCGGCTGTGTGTTGAAACAATGCCAAATTCTTCAACCGTTTCGCCAACGCTTCCAGCCGCCTTTAGGCGGCTGTGTGTTGAAACGTTTGCTTTCACATACACCCCTCAAAAATCAGGTGCCAGCCGCCTTTAGGCGGCTGTGTGTTGAAACGATGGGCGGTTTCATCGAGCCTGTATTGGCAGTCCAGCCGCCTTTAGGCGGCTGTGTGTTGAAACTTGCCGCCGACAGTCTTATCGTCAGCCGCCACCACCCAGCCGCCTTTAGGCGGCTGTGTGTTGAAACAAGACGACGGGACGGCATTGTGGCCTGAAAAGCACGCCAGCCGCCTTTAGGCGGCTGTGTGTTGAAACCATGACGTTTGGCGCGTCTTTGCGGCGTTGGTTTTCCCAGCCGCCTTTAGGCGGCTGTGTGTTGAAACCATGACGTTTGGCGCGTCTTTGCGGCGTTGGTTTTCCCAGCCGCCTTTAGGCGGCTGTGTGTTGAAACTAAATCGTTCATACGACCGCCCATAAAAAAGCCCCCAGCTGAAACCCAATGAGATAAATATATAGGAATGATGAGATAAATGGGAAGAAGTGGGATGATGGGGGATTAGGCGGGATGGAAAAAGTGAAAAAGAGTTGCAAATAGTGAAACAAAAAACGGACGGTTTTTTCTCGTCCGTTTTTTGTTGTCAGAGTCCTTTTTTGAGGGCGGCGATGGCGATGTCTAGGATTCGGCGTTCGGCGTCTGGTTGGGGTTGGTTGTTGCCGTTGATGGGAAGATAGGGGCGCGCGGGGAGATTGGTTTTGTGGCCGCGACCTGCTTGACCGCCGAGGTGGTGGATGGCGGCATATTTTTTGTTGCTGCCGATGCGGGCATAGTTGCTGCCGACCTGTGTGGTCAGGCTGGCGGCGAGTTGTCCGCTTTTTTGCAGGGTCTTGCCTCCCTCGTCTGCGGCGCGCCGGCTTTGTTTCCATCGCTGTCCGCCCCAACCTTCGGATTCGAAATTTTCTTCGGTCATGGACAACAACTCGGTGGCGATGCCCCGCATCATGGCGCGGGTATTGGTGGCGTTGTTGAGCAGTGTACTTAAACCGTGGTCGAGCCGCTCTGCGTCTAATTTAATTTCAAGCATGGTCAGCCCTTCAATAATTCACGCACCCATGCCAACGATTCGGGGGTTAGGGCGTTTTTGAATTTTTGGTTAGTCATCATGGTCTTGATGGCAATCCGCGCGATGTCCGGATGGGTTGCCTGTGCTTTGTCTACGGCGATTTGCGCCATGCGGGACAGCATTGATTTGCCTTGGTTGGCATTGAAGCCTGCATTTGGTGCGATAAATTTGTTATTGATACGGATGCCGGTACGCTGTGCGTAACGCTCCTCGCCGGTATAGGGATTTGAACCTATATCGACGGTAATGGTTTCAAGCGTCGGACGGGGTTGGACGCGCCCTTCTCCCGCACTGCGCGACAGGGGTTTGACGCGGCACCGACAGCGGAAATCAAGCGGCGGATATAAGGTATCCCAAACAGGGTCATCTGCGGCATAGACACGGTTGTGCATCATACGGTGGGTTTCGCGGGTGCGACTGTCGTTGATGGCAACGTACTGCCAATAAGGGTGCGTATCGATGGAGTCCATCATTTCGGCGTAGCGACCCGCCATGTAGGCTGACTGCATATTGGTCAGATAAATGGTTTTCAGGCGGTGGGAGCTGCCGAGCTGTACGCTTTGGGTTTCGCCTTCAGGATTTTTAACTTCCTGCCTGCCCCACCAGCCTTTGCGTTGCAAGACGGGGGCGAGTTCGCGGCTGAACTCTTCCAGCGTCCGCCCTTGTTCAGCGGCATCGACGGCGGCGGAATAGATGTCGGAGAGTACATCCATTTTGGCGGTTTTGGCCACCGTAAAGGCAGTGGCGTGCGCGTCGTCCAACATATCCTGCCAATCCCAAGATACGGCAATGCCTTTTTGCTTTAGATAGGCGACGGCGGCTTCCGGCGTCATGCCGAAGACGGCTTTAATATCTTGGGGGTTCATGATTTAAGCTCCTGTACCACTTCAATCCTGCCGACCAAGTCGGAAAGGAAAATCAGGCGTGCCAACTCGTTTTGTAAGGCGGTATCGTCCATATTCGGATAGGCGGCGGACAGACGGTCAAGCAGGTTCTCGGCGGTTTTTCCCTGCCTTAATTCAGCCACTAGAACGGCAGTCAGCCGTTCGCCTTGTTTATTTAGGATGCCTGTATCGGGGGCGAGTCCGTCGATGACCAAACCTGCATCCGTCAAATCGACCTCGGCGAAATCGGCAGATCTACCCTCTTGGGTTGGTTGGACTTCGTCCGCCAAGTCACCGTCCTCAAGGCCGTATGTGCGCTGCCAGTATTGGTTGGTGAACTTGGCACCGGCATCCGTCATCAATTTGTCCCGCTCGGCACGCTCTTTCGTGCCGCTCTCCTCGTTTTCGAACAGCACGAATTTCGGCGCAGATACTTCCCCGAAATTAATCTCCACCACCCACTTTATCAACTGATTTAATGTCGCCTCAACAATACGGGTATCGCCGTCACGGATGTCGTCCGTTACCTCCAAACCAGCGGTCGCGCTGGCGTGGGTACTGTCTTTTTCGGTGGTTTGGTCTTGTCCGAGCAGAGCAATGCTGATTTCGGAGCGGCAATAACGGATGAGCTTGTCGTAGGCATCAATAGATGATGCCTTGCCGCTTGCCTCGTGGATTTCGACGCTGGAATCGTTGGGGATGGTGCCGACGCTGTTGCCGATTAGAGCTTCGAGCGCGTCTAGCAGTTTGTCGGTATCCTGCGGGGTATTGGAACGCGGCTCTTTACCAATCAGCCAAGGCGCACCGTATTTCTCGGTGAACTGCATCCAAAATTTAAGGCCGCCGCGTTTGAAGGTAACCAACCAAAAAACCAAGCCCAAATCGCCCAAACCGTAGGGGTTGAGATAATCTGCCTCATGTGTCGGGCAAAGAAACTTATAAGGCGGAGGGACAGTATCGGTCAGCCCGTTTTGGATGTAACGCAGCTCGCCTTCGTCGTTGAAGGCGAACCACTCTTGCGGCTTGGCGATGATTTTGTCAGGCAGCCATGCAGAATCGGTACGCCAAATCAGCTCGATGGGCTGGTAGCCGTAAAAAACAGCGTTTAAAACGTCTTTAATCAGGCGGTAAACATCGGTTTCAGCCAGCCAGCTATCAATAAAATCCCGGACATTTTGGGGCGTATCTTCGCCCTCAAGCCGCCATTCGAGGCGTGCGACGGCGGCTTTTCGGCGGCGTACCAACGAACCGACCAAGGGGTCGCGCATCAGTTCGCGGTAAACGGAGATTTGCCTGCCCATTTTGCGCAAAACGGGGTCGGGATTAGGCAGCCAGCCGTTAAAACCGCTGAAAAACTGGCGGGAAACGGCGAGATGGGCAGATAAATCCTGCGGCTTGAAGGTCATGATGCCTTGACTGGTTTTGAGTTTGAGGTGGGGTTTGGGCATGATATGTACTCTTTAAATACCTTAATAACCTTTGGTTAATGCGCTTTTTCGGCGGATTCGGCGGCTGGCTACGCGTATCGGTCCGGTATTCAGCTCGCGGCTGGCGTAATGGGCAAGAACAAAGGCAATCACCGCGTCGCCGTGGCGTTTTTTGCCGTCTTGACCTTTGGTGCGTACATCGGGGATGCGCGGCACGCCTCTGACCAGCTCGAAGGCGCGCAGGTCGGTCAGGATGTCTTCGTCTTTGGGGATTGCGTCCAACGTGCCGTCTTCGAGGGCGGCTTTGAACGGAGCGGTATGGGTGCGGTACCAGTTTTCCGAGAGCATGACCGACTCGCATACCTCCGCGCCAAATTCGTCGCGCATGGCTTCGGCGATTGACTGACCGTTGCCGCGCGCGTCCAATGCCGCTCCGCGCAGATTGGGTAAACCGTGCAACAGGTGTTTCATGATTTGCTCTTGTTGAGCAAACGGCATATTGCCCAACTCCAACACGAACGGCGGCTTAAGGCTTAAATTAGTCTGCTGCAATAAAGGGACGATGACGGTACGGTCTCCGCTGCGGGCAAAGTCTTCACCCACAAAGGAAACCCGGGTTTTATCCAAACCGTCGAGCAGCGGTTGCAGGGTGTCGGCTATCCAGTCCGCTACTTCGGCGGCGCGGCGCGGCTCGGGCAAGAGGCCGAACTCATCGCTTTGGTCGTATCTGATAACCGGCGTATAAGGACTCATACGGCTCTCAATCAAGGCTCGGTTGAGCCATTTGCCGCCGCCATTTTTAGGGATGCAGTCCAACTCTTCGGATGCATCGTCGCCGTAGAAATCACGAATCTCTTTGCACCATGCCTCCTCTCCCTCTTTCGTCCACTCTTTACCCAAACGCAGGCAGATGCGGCGGTAGAGGCCGTCTGAAACGGCCTCGTCGAAAGTAATGCGGTGGATGGAGTACGGCTTTTTGCCCGCACGGATGTCGGTAATCAGCTCGTTGAATGGATTGTCCACACCGTCATGGGTAGAGATGATGTGTACCTGACCGCCCCACATCAGCAATGCCATTGCCGCTTTGAGCAGCTCGCCGAGCTGCTCGTGGAACGCCGCCTCGTCAATGATGACGCGCCCCTGCTTACCGCGAAGGTTTGAGGGGCGGCTGGATAAGGCGGTAACGCGCCAGCCGGACGCGAAACGGATGACGAAGGCAAGGACGGATTTTTTGTCGTCTCCTTCGACAAACACTTCTTCGGTTTCTTCGATTTCGCCAGCCGCCAAGCCGTAGAATTTCGCCCAGTTGGCACAATCGCGGATAAACTCCAAAGCCATGTCTTTGTTGTAGCCTATGTACCATGCGTCCATGCCGCCCGATGAGGCGGCAAGTAAGGCGGTATCGGCAGCCTCGCCCCAGCTCAGACCGATGCGTCGGGATTTTTCGCAGAGTTTGACGGGAGAGTTATCGGCGCACCAACGCTGCTGATAAGGAAGCAATGCCGATGGCGTGCGGTCTTCGGTTTTGGGCAATGTCATGATGCGATACCTAAAATCTGTTTGCGGATGGCTTCGGCAGCCGCGTCGGACAGCCCGCCTTTTTTTGCCTGCTTGGCCACGTTTTCGGCGGCGGCTTCGACTTTGGCTTTAACTTTTGCCTGATATTCTTTAAGGCGCGTTCCGGCGGTAATCAGACCGCTGATTTTGCGCGCGCCCTCGCTCATAATCCCGAAACGGTCAAGTGCGTTTAACTCGTCTTCGGGCATCTCGCCAATCTGCACCAATGCCTCAAACAACTCTGTCTGCAACATCGCCATCAAGGCTTCGGAGCGGGTATCCCCCTCGTCTGCCGCGCCTTCGGCAATCAGGCGTGCCGCTTCGGTGCTGTTTTTGATGGCGGCAAACCGACGCTGTACTTTTTGGCCGTACCGATGGGCGGCGGAGCGGCTGATTTCGTAGCCCTGTTGCTGCAACCATTCGGATAATGCCTGATAGTCGGCGAAGCCGTTTTCGACGAGCTTGCGCTCAAACTCATGTCGGACGGCTTCAGGGAGCTGGTCGATGACGCTGCGTTTTGCCATATCAGCTCCACACTTTTTCGGGGCGGGCGATACCGGCGCGGCACTCGACTGTGTATTCGGCAATATCGACACCCAAACTGGTCAGGTCGGCAAACCACAAGCCGTGCGGTGCTTTATTCAGTTCGACCATTTTGCGGTCAGCAAGGTAGTCGAGCTGCTGGCGCAGTTCGGTGGCGGTGGCCTGCGGGTAAATCGCGTTCATGATGTCCAGCAGAAAGGTCTCGCTGGTGGTGTGCGGGCGAGCTTTATTAAGGGTGTTGATGATGTTCCAACGCATCCCCTCGCGGCGTTGTTTGGCAATCAATTCTTGGCTAATCATTTCTTTACGCTTTCCATCTTGTATATTTCAGTGAGTTTTTCGGCAACATTGTCGAGCTTGGCTTCGAGGACGACCTGATTGCGGATGTAGTCTTCCCGCAAAACATAGGTCAGAGGTAGGCCGGCGTTGAATTCCGCCAGTTTGTTTTCCATGATTTCGACTTTGCCTTGCAGGCGCTCTTGCTGTTTTTGGCGTTCGTCCTGCTGCTCGCGGAATTGCGCCAGCAGCATTTTGCCGAAGGTAAAACAGATGCCGAGGAAGGACAGGAGAAATCCGACCAACTGCCAAAATTCGATGTGTATAAAGGTTTTTTCCATTTTTAAGGCCATCCGTGTTCGAAATATTCTTGGCAAACGATGCAGCGGGTGCAGCCTTTGACTGCTTTTCGCCTTGCTTCCGGTATTTGGCTGCCGCAATCTTCGCAATGGCTCAGGCTGTCGGCACGTTCCGGTGTGATTTGATGTTTCGCCAGGGATTCTTCCAAAAATATGGCTTCACGCTCTGATGCGCGGTCGGCAAAATCAGTCATTTTTCAGGCGGCCTTTCGTGTACCAGTCCTGCCACCCGGAGACTTGGACTTCCAATTTTTGGCAGTATTCGCCGTAACGTACGGCATGGTTTAAGAGTTGTTCGGGTGAGCCGCCGGTCGGACGCTCGGGGCGTTCGTATTTGACCAGCAGCCCGGTAGATACAGGCGGCAAATCTACTGTCGGTACGGTTTTAATCGGGGTATCCGAAGGCACGGTTGTAGAGGTGCAGGCTGTTAAAGCCGATACCATTAAAACCATTGCCGTCTTTTTTAATCGCGTCATGCGTTTGCTCCTGTAAAGTGTTTTTATTTTTATCCAGTTCGCTCAGGGCGGATGCCAGCTCGATGCTTTGACGCTGCGCGAAGTCATGCCAACGCTTCGTTTCCGCCTGCGCTTTTTTAAGCTCGTCGGCGTATTGTTTGGCTGCCGCCATTGATGAGTTTTGGTAGGCGGTAATCAGGGCGGTTTGCTTGGCATCGGCTTTGTCGGCGGCATAGTGATAGCCGCTTAGCCAGATGCCTAACACAATCAATGCACGCCATGCCAATGCCGATTTGTTTTTGTATAAAAAATCAATCATTGCCGCTCCATTCTTCCGGATTCGCGGATTTTTTGATTTCCGCCAACTGCGGTACGGCGGCAATACCGCGTTTGATTAAGGCGTAGCCGCCGACCATCGCGCCGTATGCCCACCAAAGCCATTCGGGGGCATCTGGTGAGAGCGAGAATTTATAGGTCATCGCTGCGGCGGCAACGTTTGCCCATAATTTGGTATGGCTGATTTTTCCGGTTGCGGGATTGGAGACTAAACCGCCCAGCCATCGGAAAAAGCCGGTCATTTTTGACGGTTTTTTTTCGCGGCGCGTTTCGCTGCCGCTACCCCGCTTGGACGGTGAGGCATCGTCCGGCATCCCTGAGAAGGTATAGCTGAACGAATGCCCAGATCGACGCTGAAACTGGGAGACATCACGGCGGCCATTAGGGCGAGTAAAGACTTTTTTGACATGATTGCTCCTTTTTTAATCAATGTTGTCCGCTGATGCGTGGATCAGGTTTTGCGCGACGCGGCGGACCCAACCTTTACCGAAAGACGTGAACGTACCGAGCTTGGTATAAAAGACCAGACGCTCGGCGTTGAACCGCAATAAAAGGTCGTTTTCGGGGATGGAATTGATGGCTTTGAGACTGATTTCGCCGATGATGCCGTCGTCCGGTACGCCTGCGGCGCGTTGGAGCATACGGGCGGCATTGCCGTAACCGTGGTTGACGCAGGCATCGAAAAATTGGAAAGCGACCGCTTCGGGCATTTGGTCGGCGTGGTAACGCTCCCAAAACGCTTGGCGGTAAATGCCGATAGCCTGTTCGCGGGTCATGGCACGCATGGAACCGTTAAAGCCGTTTGCCATTGCGGTACGCTTGGTGATGCCCCAGTTGGTTTCACCGCCGGGGTCTTTGGGATGGTTGACGTAGCCGCCCTCGTGGGAGAGGACGCGCTCAATGAATTGATTGAATTTGGTGGACATAAAAAATCCCTGTATTGAGGTTGAAATCAATACAGGGATTTTAGAAAAGGTCGTCTGAATGGGCTTTTAAAGGGGGTTAAAACTCGTTCTAGATTTTGGGTTTCTTCTTTTCCATGAGTTTTTTAAACTCTTCTTTTCGGCTTTTAATTAAATTCCCAGGTAAGAATACAGAATAAAAAATGGAAATACAGGCTAAAAATAAATAGCTCCGTTCAAGCCAAAAAATGGCTGGTCCATTTTTGTATTCTCCTTTATGAGCCAACAAGATGACAATAAAAACACAAACCAATACGGCAAGATATGTGTAAAAAAGTAAGGAATGTTTTATATACCGTTGTTCTTGGACGCCTTCACGACTTTGAATTTGTCGCCAATTTGCATCTTCATCAAACCGCATATCACTAAACAATGTCATAATGGCAATTAGAAAACCAGCTAAAATTGCAAATACGTTAACAACTAAATCAACGGCTTTCTCGTTCCCATGAACAAAAGGTTGCCCTTCCCATGCTAAAAATGCTGATATACAAGCAATCAACAAAAAACGTAGTAAGGGCAGATATTTTTTCATTGTTCAGTTAAGTTTCTGCTTTGGAGTTCTAGGAAATATTCACTGATTGCCGTAAATGCCGAGTCAGGGAGTAACGAGTTGGCTTCATCGTATCGTCCTATTCTAACAGATTTAGACAGTTTTACATCAGAAGGCTGAATCACTTCACCTTGTTGCGTGGTAATGGAAAATCCTTGATTAACCGTTTCATCATCAATAATTTCCTCTGCTTGCTCCTGCATCAGCGATTGCGCTTCAATACTGGCTCTCGAATTACCGTTTAGCAAGACTTCTAAATTGATATGAATTTCGGATTGTGCTTCCAATTCCTCATCACTCAATTCGCTTGTAAATACACTACCGACTTTCCCTAATGCTTTAGCAATGGTTGAACGGCTATCTTGATACAGTCTGTTTCTGGATAATTGATATGCCGAAGCATCTAAAAGAATACTTTTCACTCCATGTTGTTGTATCAATGACAACTTGTCGCAATTGCCTACTGCTTTGAATTCAATATTAAAGTGAACAATATCCGGATTGTTCTCTCCTAATTTTTTGCTAAGTAAACTTAAATAAGAAGCAACCGTTGATGCTGACAAAAAACCATGTCCGCAAAAAATTACATGGTGTCCAACAATATACAAAAAAGCCTCTTTACGCAAAAAGGAATATCCACTTGGAGGAGCTTGTGTTCCACCATGATCATCTTGCTGTACAGGTCTATTGCTCATAGTGCGGATATGTTCATCTTTTGTACCGCTGCCAATGTGTATCAGTAATCCACCAATTGAATTGCCTTTTGCATCTTTAGGATCCAAAGTTCTATGCATGATTTGGGTAAGCTGATTGTATTGTTCAATTTGTGTATCTTGAACAGTAGGAGCAGCTGACAAAATCCTTCTTAATGCTACCTCTAAATCGAACAAGCTATGGTTTTGCTGCGCACGTAAATAATGAATAGTTTTAGTAGTTTTTTTGGCCATTTATAAATTCCTCATTTCTTTCTCGATTTTTACTCATATTCTATTTATTGATTACTCAGCTTTTGCCGTCAAAACCACGCTCGGTAAATTGGTAACAGTGACTTTATAAGTAATCCCACCACGCGCCCATTCTCGGGTTGGCTCTTTTTGAGCATTATGGTTGTCAATCGCCATTTTGATTTGGTCGCCGGTATCACGCAGCAGTGTGCGGTCTTCCGGAGCGGTTGCCGCAATCAAGGCTGCGGCGGCTTTGGACAGTTTTTCCGCTTTTTGAGGCACTGCATCTGTATTCCAAACTACTCGGACGGCAGTAATTTTGTCGGCTTTATCGGTATCAACGGTTAATGTGAGACCGTCTGAAAAGTCATGCAGCAGATTCTTCCCTTCAGTCTTATCGGTTGGAGCTACATGCTCAGGCAAGGTCAGGCCGGTTTTTTGGTCAGCAAGCCCTTTATTGGCCGCAGATTGATAGTCGGGATAGCTTAACGGCATGGTTTTTAATTCGGATTGAGCCTGCTCCTGAAGTTGGACAGGTGCCGGTTGCTCTTCATATTGACCGCTACACGCAGATAAAGCACAGGTGGCAACTAATAAAGCGAGTATTTTCATTCTATTTCCCTTTCGGATTGTGGCTAGTTCAGGTCTTTTGAAATCTGAACCACTTGGCCAATAACCTGTATGTCAGGATGGTCTGACAACATCAGCGGCATGGGCGGATAGGTTGAATTGTCGGAAATCAAGAGCAGGCTGCCGTCGATTTGTCGTTGGACTCGCTTTACCCATAACACGTCGCCGCTGCGGATGACGTAGATATGGCCGTCGCGCGGATTGGTTTTGGAGGTATCAACCAGCAGCGTGTCTTTGCTGCTGATGGTCGGCTCCATGCTGTCTCCTTTGGCTGTAACGATGTTGAGGTCTTGCTCATGCAAGCCGCGCTGGAGTAGCCATTCTCTTCTAAACGCCAGATGATTGGCGGGGTCGGTTACACCGTAGGCAGTCGTGCCGTTGCCCGCAGATACTTCTACATCGAACATGGGGATATAGGCGTAGTCGTCTTGGTTACAGCTTCTTTTGTCTTGGAAATTTCCACTTTTTCCGATTAGCCAGTTAGCATCAACTTGGAAATTTTCCACTATTGACTGAATCATTTCTAAGGGTGGTCGCTGCTTTCCCCGTAGCACATCCTTAAGTCTGGTTGGTTTCTCTCCAATTTTTTCAGCAAATTCGTCAAGAGTTATCTTATTAAATTCAATAATTTGCCTAATTTTTTCCAAAACCATGCCAAAAAATCCTCAAATAAGTGGAAATAAACCTTGCAATAGTGGGATATTTCCACTATTATTTACACAACATTTAACCAAGATTGTTTAAATCTTTAAACAATCGCGATTCTAGCACGAGAACGAAATAGGAGATATTCCGTGAAAGCAGAAAAAATAAAAGCAGGTTTCCGAGAACGCGGTGAAACGATTAAGGATTGGTGCATGGCGCGTGGCTATGACCCGACTTATGTGTCTCGGATTTTGAACGGCAACGTCAAGGCAAATCGGGGGAAGGCGCATCAAATCGCGCTGGAACTCGGGCTTAAGTCCAAACAAGACGCAGCGTAGGAGTCGATATGGCAGAAAGTAAAAGGGTACAGCGACTATTGAGGGTCTTTATCGCGCTTGATGAACATCCAATTATCGGCCTGAGTAATAAAGATTTATCGGTTGGGCTGGGGATGACACCAACACAAATCAGTAGGGATCTCGATGATTTGATTGCTTCTGGGTTGGTGGTCAAGTTGGATAACGGAAACTACGCCTACGGCATCAAAACCCTGCAAATCGCAGAGCGATTTAGAAAACAGCAAGAGCGGCTGAATGCGCGCTTGCAAGAATTGGAAAACCGAATTTACTAAATGCGACGACGTCGTCGCATTTGAGGAGCAAAAGAAATGGCAACAGAAATTTTAGGACATACGGTCGGCGCAACGGCAAACGAACTGGCTATCCACAGCATGGAGGTTATGGACAAGTTTTCGAACGGCGAGGCCTACAACGAGACGGTATGGATTGAGCGCGGACGATTTGCGGTACGCCAAACGATGGAAGGGATGTTTGAGCTGGGACGCGCGCTGATCATCATCAAAGAACATACGCCGCATGGGCGGTTTGCCGAAATCGCTGAAAAAGAATTCGGCCTCGGGCGGCGGGAATCTCAAAGATTGATGAATGCCACCCTCCGATTTATCGACCCGAAAATGAAACAGGCGCAGCCTAAGCTGATGACGTTGGGCAAATCCAAACTGCTCGAGCTGCTGGTTGAAGACGATGACACTTTGTTGGAGCTTGCCGAAGGCGGTGAGGTCAACGGCAACACTTTTGACGATGTCGACCGTATGACAGTCAAGGAGCTGCGCGTCGCCCTGCGTGAAAGCCGCGAAACGGCGGAAGCGAAAGATAAGGTAATTGCCGATAAAAATAAAAAGGTCGATGAGCTGGCAGAAAAGCTGTCGAAAAAGCAGACGGGTGTCAAAGAACCTAAACCTGCGGATGTGGGCATCGAGCTGACGATGCAGCTTGGCAGCTTGGAAGTCGGTATCCGCTCACAAATCAGCCGATTGCGTGAGATGTTTGAACAGATGGCGGCTCACGGCGAGGCGCATGGATTTGACCACCGCGCGAAGATGGTCGGCACGCTCAATCAAATTATTTTGGACTGCGAGCAACTGCGCGAAAGCTATGCCCTACCGACCGAAGCACCGACAGACAATGTACCGGAATGGTTGGGCGGTGAAACAGGAGAAGGCGATGAATACGGCAATGATTGAGCGTCTTAAGGCAGTCGAGAATCAGGCGGAAGCAATGGGACGCGGCGCACGCTCTGCATATCTTAAGCAGCAGGCGCAGGAATTGGGCATCAGCCTTGCCACACTATACCGCAAGCTGGAGGCGGTCAGCGTCAAGCCGACGCGCAAACGGCGCAGCGATGCGGGCAAGACGGAGCTGAAGCTGGAAGAAGCCAAATTGATTTCGGCGGTTTTGGTGGAGGCGATGAGGCGCAACGGCAAGCGGTTGATGTCGGTGCGGCAGGCGGTGGAAATGCTGCGCGCCAACGGAAAAATCGAGGCGGCGCGGATTGATGAGGAAACCGGGGAAATCATCCCCCTTTCTGAAAACACCATTACCCGGGCTTTACGAGAGTACAAGCTGCATCCCGACCAACTGCTCCAACCCAAACCGGTCAGCCGAATGAAATCAGAGCATCCGAACCATTGTTGGCAAATCGACCCGAGTTTGTGCGTTTTGTATTACCTGCCCCGTCAGGGCAAGGATACGGGGCTGCGGGTCATGAAGGAAGAGGAGTTTTATAAAAACAAGCCGAAAAACGTCGTCAAAATCGAAAACGACCGCGTCTGGCGGTACACGGGGACAGACCATGCTTCCGGCACGATTGCGGTGCGTTATTACTTCGGCGGCGAAACCAGCGCGAACCTCTGCGACTTTTTCATCTACATGATGCAGCAAAAGGCAGACTCGTTAAAAGACCCGTTTCGCGGCGTACCGCGCATGGTCATGCTTGACCCGGGCAGCGCGAATACTTCGGCGGCGTTTAAAAATTTGTGCAAGTCGTTGGATGTGCATGTGCAAATCAACAAGCCGGGCAATCCGCGTGCCAAAGGGCAAGTGGAAAAAGCCAACGATATTGTCGAAACGGCATTTGAGAGCGGGTTGCGCTTTACCGAGGTGCACGACATCGACCAGCTCAATGCTTTATCGGAACGGTGGATGCGTTACTACAACGGTACGCAAAAGCACAGCCGCCACGGCATGACCCGCTATCAGGCCTGGAACAAAATCAAACCCGAGCAGCTCATCCTGCCGCCGCCTGCCGAATATTGCCGAGAACTGGCCATCAGTGCACCGAAAGAGGCGAAAGTTTCGGCGGATTTGGAAATTCGATTCGGCGGACGGGTGTATAGCGTGAAAGGCATCCAGGGGATTTTGGTCGGTCAGAAGGTTTTGGTCGGTAAGAATCCTTGGGAGGTAAACGGGGCGCGGGTCGCCACTTATGACGCGGAGGGTAACGAGGTTTGGGTATCCGTACCCGAAGTAGTTTTTGACGAGATGGGCTTCAGGGCTGACGCCGCGGTCATCGGGGCGGAATACAAAGCCCCTGCCGATACGGACGCACAGCAGCATCGCAAAGAGCTGGACAAGCTGGCGATGGGTGCGGAAACGCTGGAGGCGGCAGCCGCCAAACGCAAAGGCAAGGCAGTCCCATTTGGCGGCGAAATCGACCCGTACAAACATCAGGAAGATACGCTTGCCGCGCGAAATACGCTCTTTATGCCCAAACAGGGACAGCAGATGGCATACAACCGGATGGAGGTCTCTGAGCAGGTATTGAGCAAGGTCGAAATCGCCAAACGCTTAAAACCCCGCGTCGAGGCAGACGGCGGCGACTGGAAACAGGCGATGGCGGTCATCCTCAAACACTACCCGGAAGGCGTGGTCGAGAGCAAATTGGACGAGGTTTACGACAGGCTGAAGACGATGGGTCGTCTGAAGCTGCATAAAACCGGTTAGGCAAATGCGACGACGTCGTCGCATTTGAAAAAAGGGAAAGCATGAAACAGACCTTTAAGCAAATCGGCAAATCCTATGCCGCTGCGGCAGCCGAAATCGGATGCAGCAAACCGATGCTGGTGGCGGTAGTCAATCACGGGCAATGGCCGAAAAAAAACGCAGCCGAGCTGCGAAGGAAATTGAAACAATTTTTTGAAACGAATGGTGCGGAAATCCCAGCGAGCCTGAGAAACGAGCCGGAAGCCGCACCTGCCCAAGCAACTTACGAAGACAAGGACAATGAGATGTTACTACGAAAAGCAACTTTAAACCAAGCGGCAAAACAACATTTTAGCTTATTCCGCGACCCGTTTAACGACGAAATCCAGTCTGCGGACGATGTGTATATGACGCCGGATGTGCGCTATGTGCGCGAGGCGATGTTCCAGACGGCCTGCCACGGCGGTTTTGTGGCGGTGGTTGGTGAGAGCGGAGCGGGTAAATCCACACTGCGCGAAGACCTGCAAGACCGTATCAACCGCGAAGGCCGACAAATCATCCTGATCGAGCCTTATGTCTTGGCGATGGAGGACAACGACCAAAAAGGCAAAACGCTTAAGGCGGTACATATTGCCGAAGCCATTTTGGAGGCGGTGTCGCCGGGAACCAGCCCGAAACGCAGCCCGGAAGCACGTTTCCGCCAAATCCACCGCGCTTTGTCGGAAAGCGCGAAAGCAGGCAACAAACACCTGCTTCTGATTGAGGAGGCGCACGGTCTGCCGCTGCCGACCCTGAAACATCTGAAACGCTTTTTTGAGCTGAAAAACGGGTTTGAACGCCTGCTCGGGATTGTCTTAATAGGTCAGACGGAGTTGGCGCAAAAACTCAGCGAAAACAATCCTGCGGTACGCGAGGTGGTGCAGCGATGCGAGGTGGTCACACTCTTGCCGCTGACCGACGGAAAGCTAGAAGGCTATCTCAAGCACAAGTTTGCCCGCGTCAATGCGGACATGGCGAAGATTTTAGACCAAAGCGCGATTGATGCTGTCGCCGAGCGTCTGACAGTCAAAAGCCGCACGAGCAAGGGATTGGAAACCAACAGCCTGCTCTATCCGCTGGCGGTCAACAACTTGGTGGCGGCAGCGATGAATCAGGCGGCGGAGCTTGGTTTTGAGATGGTTGACGGCGATGTGGTACGGGGGGTGTGAGATGAAAAAAGATGAAATCGAATTTGCCATTGTAATTGTGCTGCTGTCCATCGTCGTGGCCATACAGGCAATGCTGACCGAACCTTGCCGCCAAAAACAGCCTATGCAGATCAACGTCTATGACAGGGGGCAGTACAAATGAGGGGTTTATGGATACTGACCGCCATGCTTGCCGCCTGCCAGCCGGTCGCGGCAACGGCAGAACAAAGGGATGCTCTTGAAGCCGATAAAAACTGGGAAGCGGTTTACGGCGGGATGAGCGAGACAGACAAAATAACAGGCGTGGTCTTGGAACCCGCGGGAGCAGAAAAATGAACAGGGATTACAGCAAAATAAAAGTATCGGTTTGGCGGGAGAAAGGCGGTCATCTTGCCGCCGAGCTGACAACGGTATCGGGTCAGTTTGTGATGATGTATGTGTCGTCACAACTATCGGATGAAGTTGAGGATGTGGTTCAGACGGCATTGCGGTGCTTGAGCTGTAAGGATTTGGAGGCGGCGCGATGACAATTTATCTAAATATCGCCCGCGACGGCATTATCAAGATTACTCAGGATGCTGCTTTAGGTAACCAAGAAGGCGATACAGATTACCTGAGTAAAGAGCTGAATGAGGGCTGTACGCTTGAGGAGGCTTATGCGGTTGTCGCCGCAAATACATCTTGGAAAAACGGGTTGTTTTATTTCCCTCCGGTGGATGTAGAAGATGGAGATCGGGCATGTGATGCAGCTATTGATTTTTCCGACTTGGTTTACTGCAGCCTTAAAAGTCTGATGGAGGCGAGAACATGAAAGTACGCTGCCCTACCTGCGGTGCGGTGATGAGCTTGGATGTATTAATCGCCCATGACGATGCCCGCGAAGCCCTGATTGCCCTGACCGGCATTTCAGACGACCTTTTTAAGGCGGTATTGCGGTATCTGACGCTTTTTCGCCCCGCCGAAAAGGATTTAAGTTTTAACCGTGTTTCAAAGCTTGTCGGCGAGATTGCGCCGATGATACGGGACGGCAAGATTGTCCGTAACCGTAAAACTTACCCGGCACCGCGTGAGGCTTGGATTTGGGCGGCAACACGATGCCTTGAGGCACGGGATGCGGGAAAGCTGACACCGCCGCTGACCAGCCACGGTTATTTATTGGAAAACATCACGTTTTGGTCGCCCGAGAAGACGGCGGGAATTGCGGTTTTACCCTCTCAACAGCCCTCTCCTGCGGGAGAGGGGGTAAGTACCAAATTGAGGAGCGGGTTGGGCGGTTTGATGGAGTGGTCGAATGGAGGACAACAATAGCTGGCTGAAAAAAGCAATCGCGCAGGGTTTTATGATGCTCGCCGCCCTAAACCTCAAAGGCCGCCCTGCCTCGGCGGATTTGACGGCAGTCGCCGAACTTTGGTTGGGCATACTGAGCGGCCGGCCGTGGCAACCGGAACAGGACGGAATCAGGATACAGACAGCCTTTAGGGCTATCGCGGCATCCTCGTCAGAGTGGCCAAACCCTGCCGACCTTATCAAACACCTGCCGCCGTCCGAAATCAGGATGGTGCCAAAATTGGAAAAGAAGCACCGTCCGACCGAATACGGCAAAGCACAGGCCGCCAAACTCAAACAGACACTCAGCCTGCTGGAAAGCTCTCCTTGCATGAACAGGGATTGGATACACGGGCCACGCCACCGGTCGGTGGATGAGTGTAAAAGGATTAATGCCGAAAGGCAGAAAGGTAAAACAAAATGAGTAATTTAGATGTAAGCCAATACAAAAAGGATGCCAAAGGCAATCTCGTGCCGCTGGCCAATATTAAAGAAATCGACCTGCTGCGCGACGAACTGGTGCAGGAAATCGCCGCCAAAGCCCGCGCGGTGCAGGATAACCTGATGGCGTTCAAACGCGAGGCGATGGACGATATTGCGGCGTTTGTACAGTTGAGTGCCGACCGCTATGACGTATCTGTTGGCGGCAAGAAAGGCAATATCAGCCTGCACAGCTTTGACGGCGCGTACCGCGTCAACCTTGCCATGCAGGACACGTTGGTCTTCGATGAGGGGTTGCTGGCAGCCAAGGCTCTGATTGATGAGTGTATCAACGAATGGACGGAAGGCAGCCGCACGGAATTGAAAACACTGATTAACGCAGCCTTCCAAGTGGATAAAGAAGGCAATATCAGCACCGCCCGCGTCCTCGGCCTGCGCCGCCTGCAAATCACGGATGAAAAATGGCAACGGGCGATGGATGCGCTCTCCGACAGTTTGCAGGTGCATATCAGCAAGCCGTTTGTGCGGGTGTACCGGCGCGGCGAGGATGGGGAGTATCAGTTGATGAATTTGGATGTGGCGAAGGTGTGAAAATGGCAAAAATCATTATTGAAATCGAAGACCTGCCCGAGGGTACCGACATTAATTTTAAGGGCGACCTTCCAGCGGCGGATGCAAAAGAGAAAACAGGTGCGCAGCAAACGGCTGTGTTAATCAGCAAGATGATTCAGGCAGCACAGATGATAGCATCACCCATTCGTAAACATTAGGTCGTCTGAGACTGCAAATTCATAAACCGCGCGGCACGGTCTGCCGCATTTAAATCTAAATAGGAGTCAAAAAGTGAATAAATCCGAATTAATCCAAGCGATTGCCGATGAGGCAGAATTGAACAAACGCGATGCGGCGGAATTTGTCGATGCGTTTGTCAGCGTGGTAACGCAGACGCTGAAGGACGGCAAAGACGTTACGTTGGTCGGCTTTGGTTCGTTCCACACCGCCCAATCTGCCGAGCGTAAAGGCCGCAATCCTAAGACCGGCGAGCCGTTGACCATTGCCGCCCGTAAAACGCCCAAGTTCCGTGCAGGCAAGGTGTTGAAAGAAGCGGTCAACCGTTAGTTAAAGCCGTTGATGTTTAAAAGGTCGTCTGAAGAAATTCAGACGACCTTTTTTGCGTCCTTCCGTTTTAGTTGCACTGCGCAAAAATCCCGAATAGAATATCATTATTTATTGATTTTCTTGAAAAAAGTGAAACGATGTTTCACTTTTTTGAGGTTCTTAAGGGCTAGAAATGGAAACCCGTGCTCAAAAAAAAACAGCGGTTGATACGGCTCATCCATGTGGCCAAAACCCAGTTGATGATGGACGACGGCGAATACCGTGCGCTGCTCGCCAATCTGTCATGCGGCAAGACGAGCAGTACCAAGTTATCGGTCGAGGAGTTGGAGCTTGCCGTACGGGCGATGAAGATGCGTGGCTTTGTGGTTACTACTAAGGCGCAGGCGGCATCAAGCGAGCCTGATTTGCCGGTGCATATGCCAAACCGCATGATGGAGGCGCAGGTCAAAAAGATACGCGCGCTTTGGTTGGAGCTGCACCATTTGGGCGCAGTGCGAAGCCCGTCTGAATTGAGCCTGGCTCGATTTGTCAAACGCATGACGGGCATAGATTATCATGGATGGTTAGGGACTGATGACGCGATACGGGTCATCGAGCATTTGAAGAAGTGGAAAGTGAGGGTGGAAAATGGCGGACAACAGAGTGCCTGAGCTGGTGGCGGATTTGGAAGACCAGGCGGTCGCCTGCTTGATGTCGGTATTGCCGATGGAGCGGCAGCAGGCGGTCGAGGTATCTAAAAAGCTGTCTCATCATCTGACCAGCAACTGGGGCGGGCAGTTGATTTATTTCCCCAAAAACCTTTTGGGCAGGGTATCCGAGCGCGACCTGAAGATTTATAAGGAGTTTAACGGCAAGAATCATGTGGAGCTTGCCCGCAAATATGATTTGACCGTTCAGCACATCTACCGCATCGTCAAGGAGGTCGGGATGGCGGAGCGGGCAAAAAATCAGGGAGATTTGTTTGTGTGATTACCCAATTTATTCAAGATAGCGGTCAGGATTCGTCCTGACCGCTTTTTTAGCGCATTTGTCGGCTTGAATAAGGGTTTGCCTATCCCAATGGTAAAACGCGCTAAAAACGCGATTTTAACGCCTTTTTGAACAATCATTCTTTAAGCCGCATTAAAAGCGGTTTCAGACGGCCTTTGCCACAATAGCCTCATCCATCCGATGAGGCTTTTTTATGTCTTACGAAATTTTCCGTGCAGGGACGCGTACCGATGCAAACGGCAATACGGTAACGATTACCGAGGCCGACCTTGCCGCCGCTGCCCAAGCATATGACCCGAAGGTGCATGAGGCTCCTATTGTGGTCGGGCATCCCAAGGCAGATGCGCCCGCCTACGGCTGGGTCAAGTCGCTTAATGTGCAAAACGGCGTGCTGACGGCGGACTTTGCCCAAGTCGATGAGGGCTTTGCGGATTTGGTTAAAGCCGGACGATATAAAAAAGTGTCGGCGAGTTTTTACCCACCAACCAGCCCGAACAATCCTAAACCGGGCGTTTGGACGCTGCGCCATGTCGGCTTTTTGGGCGCGCAACCGCCCGCAGTTAAGGGTTTGTCCGCCATCAGTTTTGCCGAGGGCGAAGTTTATGTCGAGTTTGCCGAAGAACCGCAAGAAATTGGCTTTTTGCGCCGATTACTGAGCATGGCGGGTTTTAAACCTGCCGAATTTACCGAATCACCCCCACCCCCAGAAAACCATGAAAACAAGGAGACCCCTATGTCGCTGGAACAAGAGCTTGCAGCCGAAAAGGCCGCCCGCGAAGCTGCCGAGAAGAAGGCCGCCGAATCGCAGGCGGAATTGAAAAAGCTGCAAGACGAGCAGCATGCCGCCCTGCGCGATGGTGCGCATGAGCAGAATGCCGAATTTGCCGAAGGCTTGGTTAAAGAAGGTCGTCTGAAACCTGCCGACAAGGATTTGGTCGTCAAGGTTTTGGATTTTGCCGAATACCCTGACGACGTAACTGCCGACTTCGGCGAAGGCAGTAAGAAGCAGCCTTTGTCTGCTGCGCTGCGTGCGTTTTTTACCGCCATGCTGCCCAAGCAGATTCAGGGTGGCGAGATGGCTAAAGGTGAAACGCCGTCGGGATTGGCGGCAGACTTTGCCGAAGCGTCGGACCCGGAAGCCTTGAGCCATCATCAACGTGCATTGGCATTGGCAGCGAAGGAAGGTATCCCTTACGAAGAGGCTGCCCGCCGTACTATTGCTTAAATCATCAACCCGTCAAATGCGACGACGTCGTCGCATTTGACCTAAAAAAGGATAAAACATGAGTGCATCTCATTTGCGCGGCCTGCGCGGTCAGCTTGATCCGGTTTTGACCAATCTCGCACTGGGCTACAAGCAGGCGGATTTTATTGCCGAGAAAATCTTCCCGGTGGTGTTTACTGAAAAAGAAGGCGTGCGTGTGCCGGTGTTCGGCAAGGGTTCGTTTGTCGAGTATCAGACCGAACGTGCGGTCGGCGCGGCATCGAATGTGATTACGTTGGACGCGCCGACCTTTATGCCGGTCGTGCTGGAAGAACATGATTTGGCTGCTGGTGTGGATTACCGTGAACAAGCCGAATCCATGTACGACGAGCGCGCCAAGGCAACACGCCGTGCGGTCAAGGGCGTGCAGCTGCGTCAGGAAATCGAAACTGCCGCCCTCCTGCAAAACAAATCGGCTTATCAGTCCGGTTTCAGCAAAGACTTGGCCGCCACCCAAAAATGGAGCGATAAAAACTCTGATCCGTTGGCAGACATCGAATCCGCCCGCGAGACTGTGCGCGCAGGCTGCGGTGTACGCCCGTCGGTGCTGGTGGTAGGCGCGAGCGTGCTGTCGGCACTGAAACGCCACGAGAAGCTCATCGGCGCACTGGGTGCTAATGAACGCAAATCCCTGCTCACGGTCGAGCAGCTGAAAAACCTGCTGGAACTGGACGACATCATCGTCGGCGAAGCGGTATCTACGCCTGCCGCCAATAAGGCTACCCAAGATATTTGGGGCAAATTCGCCAGCCTGATTGTGCGTCCGAATGCGGCTTCCGGCGGCAATGACGAGGGTGAGCCGAGCTTTGGCTATACCTTCCGCCGCCGCGGTATGCCGGTAGTCGACCGCTACGAAGAGGTCGGCGGCAAGGTGGAATACGCGCGCTATACCGACATCCGCAAAGCGGCGGTGGTCGGCGGTGCATGCGGTTTCTTGTTTGAAAACGCGGTTGCTTGATAAGTAAAAGGTCGTCTGAAAGGCTTCAGACGACCTGTGGAGAGAAAAATGGCACAAACGAAACAAGTGGTCTTGGTAACCACGGTCAAAACATCAGGTAAGGTGGTCAAAAACCGCTTTGTGGATTTCGCGGGCAAACAGGCAGCCGCCGGTGTGAAAGTGCTGGGTACTGCTACTTTAGATGCGGATGCGGGCGAAATGTTGGCCGTCGATGTATTGGGTATCGCCTTAGTCGAGGCAGGCGGCACGATTGCCGTCGGCGACGAGGTGGCAGCCGATGCGCAAGGTGCGGCAGTCAAAGCGGCAGGTAATGCCAAGATTGCCGGTACGGCACGTTCTGCAGCAACAGCGGCGGGCGAAGTCATCCAAGTATTTTTGAAAGGCTGATCATGGCTAAAGTTTATATCGCAAACACTCCGTTGATTTTGGAAAATGCCCAAGGCAACCAATTTCGCGTCGAAGCCGGCGAAGCGGTCGAATTAACGGCGGAACAGTACGAATCGGTCGCGGCACACGTTACCCCGACACTGACAACCGGCGAAGAACTGGATGCGCAACAAAATGACACCCCGCCGTCCGAAGATACGCCGTCAGATGATGCAGGCACTGCGGGCGAAGTTGAAAAGCCGAAACGCGGTAAAAAACCGGCAGCAGCCGAAGAGGCGGAGTAAGCCATGTATATCGGTGCGGATGATTTGACGGCTGCGATGGGCAAAATGGAGTTGGTGCAATTGACCAACGACAATGCGCGCGGGACGGAACCCGACGCTCAGGTCATTGATGCGGCAGTGCGTTATGCCTGCGATTTGGTGGACGGATACCTGCGTGGCAGATATGTGCTCCCTTTGGCGGAAACGCCGACGGTGTTGCAGCCTTTATGCATCAACATTGCCCGCCATTTTTTGCACAGCCGCCGCATCAACCGCGCCGACTTTCCAAAACCGCTGGAAACCGCCTACAACGCGACTATTAAGACACTTGAGTCTATCCGCGACGGCAAAATCCATATCGGCATCGCCACATTGGATAAGCCGTCGCAACCTGAGCCGGGCGCGTATCACGTCCGAGCGCGCGACAAAATAGATTTGGGAGGCTACTAATGAGCGCGACACGTCCGATTATTGATGCGGTAGTAGAACATTTGCAGGCCGCTATCCCGTGGGTCAGCGTTGAGGCTTTCCCCGAGCGTCCGTCCGAATACCAGTTTATCCATCCCGTCGGGGCAATCTTGATCGGTTACGGCGGCAGCAAATTCGGCGAAATCGAGCAGCTCGGTCGTATTGCGCAGCAGCGCGATGTCAGGCTGATGTTGACCGTTTTTGGCAGCAGCCTTAATGCGGATGACGGCACGCTGGCGATTTTAGATGAGACACGTCTTGCTATGGTTGGTTTCGCGCCGCCGAACTGCCAGCCCTGCCACCTTATCAGTGAGGAGTTTTTAGCCGAGGATGCGGGCGCATGGCAGTATCAGCTTGTCTTGCAGACTGAGACTCAGCAGGTTGAAGTCTGCCGTGAGGAAAAACGTCCCCTCTTCAATGCCGCCGCCTACCGCCGACCCGACCAAGACCTCAATCCCGATTTAAAACCTAAAAAATAGGAGTATCCATCATGGCAGCAGCCTACCATCACGGCACGGAGACCATCCGCATCGACGGCGGCTCCAATCCCGTCTATACCGTTGACGGCGCAATTACCGCCATCGTCGGCACTGCGCCGGTCGGCGCGGTCAATGAGCTGACGGTATGTCAAACTAAAAAAGACTTTGGCCAATTTGGCGGCGAGCTGACTGCTCAAGGCTTCACTCTGCCGGATGCCGCACACATTTGGACGCGCTATGGCAGCGGTGTCGCCTATGTTGTCAATGTTTGCGACCCCGCCAAACATAAGACAACCGTCAGCAATGAAGTATTGACGGTTGATCCTGACACCTTGACAGCCAAAACCGCCAAACCTGCTTTGCAAAGCGGCTACACGCTGACGGACGGTGGCAATACGCTGACCGAAAATACGCACTACACCATCAACACGCTGACGGGTGAAATTACCTACAAAACCAAACCTACCTCGCCCAAAATTAGCTATACCTACACCGACCCGACCAAGGTTACGGCAGCTGACATCATTGGTGCTTATATAGCCGCCACCGGCAAGCGCACGGGTCTGGAGCTGTTGACCGAAGGCTTTAACCGACAAGGCGCGGACGCGAAAATCATTATTGCACCTGATTTTGACCGCTATGCCAATGTGCGCGCGACAATGGAAGTCATTGCGGGCAAGCTGAAAGCTATCGCTTATGTGGCGGCTCCACAAGGTACAAATTTGAGCAAGGCTCTCGAAGGTCGTGGTCCGTTGGGTACGATTAATTTTCAGACATCGTCCGACCGCTGCCAGCTCTTTTATCCACACGTCGTCGGTTTGCTCGGTCTTGAAAACCTTGCCACCCATGCGGCAGGATTGCGGATGAAAACCGATGTGGAACAGGGCTACTGGTTCAGCATCTCCAACCGCGAGCTCTTGGGCGTAACGGGCGTGGAAATCGGTCTGACCGCCCGTGCGGACGACCCACAGTCTGAAACCAACCGTCTGAATGAAAAAGGCATTACGACTGTATTCAACAGCTATGGTACGGGCTATCGTATGTGGGGTAACCGCCTTGCCTGCTTCCCGACTACATCGCATATTAAAAATTTCGAAGTGGCACAACGTACCGGCGACATTATTGACGAGTCTATCCGTCGTACTGAGCTGCAATATATCGACAAACCGATTGATAATGCGTTAATCGACAGTTTGATTGAGACGGTTCGTACTTATTTGGGTACGCTGCCCTCCATCGTGGGTTTCTCGGTTGGTTTGGACTATGACTACGACCTTCCAGATGCGTTCAGTAAGGGCCAAGTACCGATTGTTTACGACTACACGCCTAAACTGCCGGCCGAGCGTCTGACCAATGCCAGCGTGATGACCCGCAAGTATCTTGTCAATCTGGTATCGGCTAACTAAGGTCGTCTGAAAAGGAAGAAATATGTCTGCAATCAATGCAATCTACAATGCCAACATCTATATCGACGGCAACAGCCTTTT
This sequence comes from uncultured Neisseria sp., assembly GCA_916720585.1. Classification (GTDB taxonomy): domain Bacteria; phylum Pseudomonadota; class Gammaproteobacteria; order Burkholderiales; family Neisseriaceae; genus Neisseria. The sequence continues at coordinate 11,431 of CAKARM010000001.1, read as the reverse complement.
GGGCAATGCATCCGAGTTTAAATTGCCTGAGTTTGAGTTTGGTCAGGACGACTTTACCGGTCTGGGTATGGTCGGTACCATCAAACTGCCAAACGGCGTAGAAGCCCTGGAAGGCGAAGTTACTTGGAACAGCTTTTATCCCGAGGTGGCGAAGAAGGCATCCAACCCATTCAAGGCCGTGCAACTGATGGTACGCGGTAACCTGCAAACCTTTAATGCAGCAGGTTTGGCGGAAGAAGTCCCTATTGTTACCACGGTAACAGCGATGTTTTCAAAAAACGCTTTAGGTGGCTACAAACCGAAGGAAAAGGCGGAATTTAGCTCAACCTACCAGGCAACAGAAGTCCGCCAAGTCGTCGGTGGTCGCGAAGTGCTGTACTACAACGCGTTCAAAAACATCTACCGCGTGGACGGTCAGGACGTTTTGAACCAAATGCGTAAAAACATTGGCGCTTAATCTTTAAATCGGATTAAAAGCCGTTTCAGACGACCTTTGACACAATCACTGTATCTTTACCGATACGGTGATTTTTTTATTTTTATAAACGTTTTGGAGATAGCAAATGAATGAAGCCAAGCAGTTGCAAGAAGATTTGGGTGTAAATACCGTTGTGAAACTGAAATATCCGGTCAGACTGGCGACGGGTCAGATGTTGGATCAGGTAACCGTCCGCCGTCTGTGCGTGGGCGATTTGCGCGTCGTCTCGCATCTGACGAATGAGGCGGAACAGGAACTGGCCCTGTTTGCCCGCATGACAGGCATGATTCCTGAAGACTTGGATTGCTTGGATTTAGTGGACTGGAAACAGTTGCAGGAAACGTTTCGCCGATTCACGGAATCCGACCAAGACAAATAGTCCACCTCTTTCAAAGACTGAAGCGCAGCGGCAGTTGCTGTCTGCCGCTGCTGATTTGGCATGGTGGTTCGGTTGGAGCGTGGATGAGGTTTATACGCTGCCGCTGGACGAATTTGAAGACTGGCAGAAAGAAGCAACCCGCCAAATGAAGGCGGGTTATCGAAGAGGCGGGATTTAGAATTTCAGAGCCGTGCCGTTCGCGGTGCGGCTTTTGATTTTGTCTTTAATAAATATTGTTGCAGCCGATAAACCTCCAACCAGCACTCCGACAATAAATGTAGGAATGAATCCGACAAGCAACCAAGCTATTGCCCCTAAAAAACATGCCAGCAGCAGAACGGGCAACATGACGGCAAGGTCGGCAGGCGTATTAGTTATAACAGCCCAAGCAATGCCCAGCATATAAACGGCAAACAGACCTTTTGCCGCCAGGTCGCTGACGCGGTCAAACACAGTTTCATATTTGCTGTTGATATACATGGCCATCCCTTTCTTTTCTTGAACAAATTCTAAATTGCAGGCAGTCATATGGCAAGCGGTTTTTCTTTAGGCATTACCATCGGCGCATCGGTCGGTGGTGCAGTTGCCGGTATCAAATCAGTCAAGTCGTCTTTGGACGTTTTGGATAAAACAGTCAAAGGTCTGGCGGCACGGCAAAGCCTGCTTGGCGAAACATTACAAAATCCTCTACGGATGAGCCGCAAACGTGTTGGCGAACTTAGACGAGAATATGACCAGCTTGGTCAGACTATCGCCAAAATTAACCGCAAACGCAGCCTCGTTGCTGATTTGCAGCAGCAGAAACAGGCTCATTACGACCGCCGCCGCGCGATCAAAGACGAATTTTGGGGAGCAGCCGGAGCTGTGGCGGGGGTGGCATTCCCGGTGAAACTGGCCGTCGAATTTGAATCGGCAATGGCAGATGTCAAAAAGGTCGTTGATTTCGATACGCCCAAGCAGTTTAAGGAAATGGAACAGGATATTTTGCGCCTGACACGCACTATCCCTATGGCAGGGACAGAGCTGGCAAAAATCACTGCATCAGGCGGTCAGCTGGGCGTGGCGCGCAAAGACTTGCCTAAATTCACAGAGACCATCGCCAAGATGTCGGTAGCGTTCGATATGGCTGCCGATCAGGCTGGCGACAGCATGGCGAAACTTGCCAATGTCTATCAGATACCAATCGACCAAATCGGCAAACTGGGCGATGCAGTCAATCATTTGTCCAACTCAAGCCCTGCCAAGGCGGGCGATATTATCAATACGCTCGGTCGAGTGGGTGGCGTTGCCAAACAATTTGGATTGACTGAAATTCAGACGACCTCTTTATCCAATGCGTTTATCAGTCTAGGCAAAACGCCTGAAATCGCCGGTACGGCAATTAACGGCATGTTGACAAAATTAATGACCGCGGATAAGCAAGGCGCGAAATTCCAACAAGCCCTGAAAAATATGGGCATGGAATCAAAAGATTTGAAGAAAGCCATCAAGGAAAACGGCGAGCAGGCGTTGATGGACTTTTTAAAACAGGTCGGAAAACTGCCGAAAGAAAATCAAATGGGCGCACTGGTTGATTTGTTCGGCTTGGAATATGCCGATGATGTCGCGGTATTGGTTGGCGGGTTGGAGACCTATAAGAAATCAATCGATGAACTCAAAAAAACCTCAAAAGACGGTAAACCTGCGTTTATCGGCAGTATGGATAAAGAGTTTGCCGCCAGGTCTGCCACGACAGCAAACAACTGGCAAATCTTTAAAAATAGTTTGACGGAAATCGGTATTACAGCGGGCAGCGTATTGTTGCCCGCGCTCAATCAGCTGATGACGACCATCCGCCCGATCATAAACAGTTTTGCAGATTGGGCATCAAAAAATCCCGAAGTTGTATCCGCACTCGTGCATCTTGCGGCAGGGTTTGCGGCGTTGAAGGTCGGTGGGCTAATGTTCCGTTTTGTCGGGAATGAGTTGTCCGGATTTATGGTGTCGTTCAGGCTTGCAAAAGCCTTGCTCGGCGTTGACTGGCTTGCCACTGTTATCAGGTTTAAATCAGGCATTGGTGCGCTGGCCCGTATTTTCGGTGTAGTAAAAACGGCGGCAACACTGTTAGGTAGTGGTCTGATGAGTCTGGGTAGGTTTTTATTAATGTCGCCTATTGGCATTGCTTTAGCACTTCTTGGTGTTGCCGCTTATATGCTTTATAAAAACTGGGATGGTGTAGTCGGTGGTGCAAAAGCATTGTGGCAAGATTTAAGTAATTTCATCAGCGGCGTAGTTAATTCCATAGCCTCTTTTTTCGGTACATGTTGGGAACGCATCAAGGCATTTTTCAATAGCGGCATAGGCAATATCTCAGCGCAGATTATCAACTGGTCGCCATTAGGGTTGTTTTATCAGTCGTTTGCCTCTGTTATGTCTTGGTTCGGCGTACAGTTGCCGTCCAGTTTTACCCAGTTTGGTGCCAATATCATTCAGGGGCTGTGGAACGGTCTCAAATCAAAAATTGAATCGGTCAAAACTTGGTTTGCACAGCAGGCCGCATCTCTCAAGCAAACTTTTGCCGGTGTAATGGGCATTCATTCTCCCAGCCGCGTTTTCCGCCGTTTCGGTGGATGGATGATGGAGGGGCTGCAAATAGGTTTAGACAAAGGCGCGTCACGCCCAATCACTTCGGTGGCCAATACGGCTGGTCGTCTGAAAAGCGGGTTTGCAAACCATATGGGACAAATGGCGGCGCGGATATCATCTGGCCGCGCTGCATTTGCGGATGCACGCAGCTCTCAGTCAACGGGTGGGATGACCATCAATTACAACCCGACCATCAATGCGCCGGGCGGTAATCCTCAGCAGATTGAGGCTGCGCTGCAAATCGGTTTGCGTGAATTTGAAGCAATGTTCCGCCGTATGATGGAAGACAAAGAACGGAGGGCTTATTGATGTATGCGATGTTAGGTGATGTACGCTTTGAGCTTTTAAACAGCTTTACTTCGCTGGAGATGGAACATGCGGCGAACTTCGCCAAACATGAGGTCTTAAAAGGCCGACCGCGGCTGCAGGCCTTGCAAAACGAACTGACGACACTGCGTTTTTCTCTCAAGTTGCATTGGCGGCTGGGCAATCCCGATACGGCTTATAAGGGTCTGCTGTCGGCTTTGGAAGCGCAGCAGGCGGTGTCTTTGGTTTACGGCAGCGGTCGTTTTGTCGGATGGTTTGTGCTTGAGCGGTTGACGGAGCGCACGTTGATTCAGGACGCGCAAGGTCGGACGGCGGCGCGGGAATTGGATGTAGAGCTGACCCAGTTTGTCGGCGACCCGAATAATCCGCTCCCGACTCCTGCCGTCAAGTCGGGCGGTCAAAATCCGCTCCTGTCCTTATTGCCGGAGAGCGTGCAGGCAAAAGCAGGCAAATTGATTTCGGCGGTGGAAAAAGGTGTGAAAATTTACCGCGCCGCTGAAGCGGGTATCAGCGATATGCAGAATCTGATACAGGCTGCCAAAAATCTGAAAAACGACCCGTCAGGGGCATTAAACCTGTTAGGGGACGCACTCAATATTGGCGGCAGCACTTTAGGACGGCTCAATGCCTTGCCGGAGGTAACAGCGGTTTTCGGCGACATAAAAGGCGCGGCTGAATTTGCATTGCAGGCCGGGCAAGCGGCCAACAGGCTGGGCGGTGCCGTCGGTGCATTGCGTGCCGGGTATGAGAGCGGCTCCATCGGCGGCTGGCTGACTGCCGTCGGGGAAGGTGTTGCCGAGGCATCTGATGCGATGGCAAACGGCTCTGCCGCTGCCCAGGCTTTGACCGGCTGGTTGGCGGCAAGAAAGGATAAATGATGAGTGCGGTAATACGCTACACCACCCAAGACGGCGACCGCTGGGATTTGATTGCGCACAAGCATTACGGCAATGCGCTGTTGATTGACGGCCTGATTGCGGCCAATCCTCACTTGCCGTTGGCGGAGGAGTTCGCAGGCGGTCTGACGGTCTTTGTCCCCGTACTCGAAACCAAACCGAAGAACAACCAAGAGGAGCTACCGTGGTGGATGCGTTAGGTGCGTTTTTAAAATCAAAAGGCCTTGACGCCGGCGGCAGCACTCATCCGGTTACTATGCCCGATTTTGTCCTGTCTTACGAAGACAAGGATATAACGGCAGATGTCGCGCCTTATCTGATTTCGTTCAGTTATACCGATTACCTTGAGGGGCAGTCGGACGAATTGCAGGTTGAGTTTGAGGATGCGGACGGACGCTGGCTGCGTAATTGGTATCCCGAACAGGGCGATACTTTGTCTTTGAGCCTGGGCGACCAATTTACCGGGCTGTTGTCTTTTGGCAAATTTGAGATTGCCGAGATTGAGTACAACCATCCGCCGTCGACGGTCAGCCTGAAGGCACTATCGACCGGGATTACCAAGTCTAGCCGCACTTTGCGCGGTAAGGCTTATGAAAACACGACTCTGGCCGCCATTGTCCGTCAGGTGGCAGACCGTCTGAAGTTGGAGGTAACGGGTACGGTCAAAAACATCCCCATCAAACGTGTGACGCAGTATCAGGAGCGCGACATCGAGTTTTTGGCACGTTTGGCGCAGGAGTACGGCCACAGCTTTAAAATCGTCGGCAACAAACTGGTATTTGCCGATAATGCCGAGCTAAAACAGCGTCCTGCCGTTGCCGTATTGCTGCCCGAGGACATCATCCGTATCCGCCTGCGCGATTTGATTAAGGGGGTTCCGTCTAAAGTAGATGTCAAAGGCTACGACCCGAAATCCAAACAGACCGTGTCGGCGAGCCGCAGCAGCAAATCAAGACGCGGCAAAGCCAAACACGGCAGTACGGGCGATACATTGCGTATCGTGCCGAATAAGGGTGAGAGCGCTGCGCAATTAAATGCCAGGGCAGATGCCAAATTGGCGGATGCGCAGGACGACCAATGTGCGGGTACCGTTACACTGGTCGGCAATGCGGTGTTGGTGGCAGGTCAAATGGTACGGCTTAAAGGATTCGGCAAGTTTTCGGGGAAATATCTGGTCAAGCAATCAAGACATGATTTCACGCGCCACGGCGGATGGACGACCGAATTGGAGATCAAAATGACAGAGTATGTCGCAGACGAGGATAAAACCAATGCAAACCCATGATTTTACGGCAACGATGCAATTTGGCATTGTATCGGCGATTGATGCGGCGGCGCACAGTCTGAGGGTAAAAATCCCCGTACTCGACGACATGGTAACCGACTGGCTGCCTATGGCGACCCCTGCGGCGGGCGGTAACCGGTTTTACAGCCTCCCAGATGTGGGCGAACTGGTTGTCTGCCTGCTGGATGTGCGGGGTGAGACCGGCTGCGTTATCGGCGCGATTTACAATGCCTCAGATAAGCCACCTGTATCCGACCAAAACAAATGGGTCAAACGGTTTACCAATGGCACGGTCATCTCGCATGACCGCAGTAGCGGCGAAGTAGTCGTTGAGACGCCGGGTAAAGTCCGAATCAAAGCGGCGAAAAAAGTAGACATCCAATCACCGGAGACAGAAATCACGGGTAATGCGACGGTAAAAGGGCTGTTGACCTATACCGCAGGTTTGACGGCCAGTAATGCCGGCGGCGGTGAGGCGGCGAATATTAAGGGTAAAGTCATCATTGAAGGCGAACTTATCGTCAACGGCATCAATATCGGCAAGCACATCCATGACGGCGATTCAGGCGGGCAAACCGGCGAGCCGAAAAATCATTAAACCGCATTAAAAGGCGTTTCAGACGGCCTTCTCTACAATCCCTGTATCTATAAGCGATACAGGGATTTTTTGATGTTTTACGCTGCGCCTATCTCGAAACACTGGCAGCTCGCGCCCGAAGGCTCGGGCGTGGTTCAGGGTGCGGACGACATCGACCAATGTATCCGCAATATCCTGTCCACCCGCAAAGGTGCGGACGTTACCCGTCCTGATTTCGGCTCCGACCATTACAAATGGCTGGACACACCCGAAGACGTGTTTGTCCCCAATATCGTCCGCTCGACCATGTTGGCAATACAGACGTGGGAAAAGCGGGTAGTGGTCGAAGACATTATTTTCCGCGGCGCGGCGCCACATCTGACGATGATGGTTTACTGGCGCGTTGCGGATGAGGTAGCGGGCGAGATTTATAGCACAGACATCAGATTGGAGCAGGTGGCATGGATTTGAGCAAACTCAATCGGGACGAGGTTAAGGCGGTTCCGGACGACCTAGCCGAAATCTTGGCGCAAACCATTACGGATTATGAGTCCCGCAGTGGTAAAACCCTGCAACCCGCCCACATCGAGCGTCTTCTCATCAACACCTATGCCTATCGTGAGACTTTGGTGCGCAAAGCGGTCAATGAAGCCTATCGCCAACAGCACCCGCGTTTTGCAACGGGGTTGATGTTGGATTTATGCGGCGATGACGTCAACACCCCGCGGCTTGAAGCCTCCGCCGCCCGATGCACCATCCGTTTTACGTTGGCTACCGCCAAAGCGGAACCTGTTTTGATTGCACAAGGCACTCAAGTGGCCGCTGGAGCGACCGTGTTTCGGACGGTTGCATCCGGCACGCTCTCGCCGTCAAGCCGTACTTTAGATTTGGAGGCTGTCTGCCTCCAAACCGGCGTGTCCGGTAATGGTTTTGCCGCTGGGCAGGTTAATACGCTTGTCAATCCGATTGACGGCGTTACAGCCGTCAACACTACTGTGCCGACAGGCGGCGCGGCGGAAGAATCTGATGAGGCATACCGACAGCGCATCCTGCTTGCACCGGAAAGTTTTAGTGTTGCAGGCCCTGTCGGGGCTTATGAGTATTTTGCTCGCCGTGTCAGCCCTGCTATTTGCGACGTACATGTGGGCAATTTAACGGGGTCGGACGGCCTGCCGATAGGGGGGCAAGTAAGGGTAACGCTATTAACCAAAAACGGGTTGCCGTCTTCGGAGTTGGTGAGCGAGGTGCAAAGGTTTTTGTCCGGAGAACGCGTCCGTCCGCTTTGCGACACGGTAACTGTAACTGCTCCGGCAGCAATCGACTATACGCTGGACGCAGAGCTGGTTTTGTATACCGGGGGGAATGCTGCTGAGGTTTTGGCGGCAGCAAAACAAGCATGGTCGGAATATGAAGTAACGCGACGCGAAAAATTGGGCATGGATATTGTGCCTTTGGACATCCAAACAGTTTTAAAAGTCGCTGGCGTTTATAACGTAGTCCTTAAAAAACCGACCCTAACCGTCGTCAAGCCCGACCAATGGGCAAGATGTACGTCCGTCAATATCCGGGCATCGTCCGAAACGGCAGAGGGGTAACAACAATGGCAACACTGAGTTATGCCTCAGTTATCGAGCGCGACCAACGTTATCGGATGTTGGCCGATTTGGGCTTGAGGATGAGCGACATTGACGCGGTCAAGCTGATGCCGCGTTTGACTGAGCTGGTCGCGCCCGAACATTTGGAACTGTTGGCTGAGAGTCGAAGCATATTGGGCGAGGACGGCTATTGGCTTGCTGAGAGCGACGAAACCCGCCGCAAACTCATCAAAGGGGCCTACCAGCTCCACAGGTACAAAGGCACACCCTGGGCAATACGCGAGATTGTGCGCCGTCTTGGGTTCGGTGAGGTGGAAATTATCGAAGGGCTTAGTAATAAAAAGCATAACGGCGAAATTCGCCGTGACGGTAGTTATACACACGGGCATACAGACCGTTGGGCGCATTACCGCATCATTATGACCAATACCATCACTAACGATCAGGCAGCCTTGCTGAGGCGAACATTGCGGGCGTTTGCACCTGCCCGATGTGTTTTGGCGGCATTGGATTACCAACACGTCTCCTTGAGGCACAACGGACAAGCATTAAGGGACGGCACGTTTAATCGAGGTACAGCATAGATGGCAAATTTAAACGAGATGAGCCGCTGGGAGGCGGGCATTTACCAATGGGAGACCTCCGACCCTGTACAGGGCGGCCCTAACGGCATTGACAACCGCCCGACACGGGAGCTGGCAAACCGTACACGCTGGCTTTATGACGAGCTGGGCAGGGTAAAAGCCCGCATGGACGACCCTAATTTTTACAAAAGCATCACCGTATCCGACAGCAAAGCATTGTTTGACGCGAATAATTATCTGCACATCGGCGCTGATGCCGCAGGCGGCTACATCCTCAATAAAAAGACAAACAAGGGTATACAACTAAAAAATGACGGCACGCTCCAGTACGACGGTGCGGATGTCATTACAACCCGTAAAGTAAGCCACAACCCCGATGACCACACGGTTGCAACCGTACCGTCATCGTTTGCGCTCAATAAAGCGTTTGATAACTCAATCAAGCGTGGCGGCACAATCGGGCTGGGCGGAGCGTCGCATCAGATTGCTATCGGCTGGGACACGCCCGGACTGGTCGCCAAAGTCGACAACCAAACCATGAACGTCGGCGTCCCGACAGGCGCAATCGCCTATTTTGCCCATACCACCGTCCCCTTCGGCTGGCTCAAAGCAAACGGAGCGGCAGTATCGCGCACCGTCTATGCCAACTTATTCGCCCTCATCGGCACCACTTATGGCGCAGGCGACGGACGTACTACCTTTAATCTCCCGGATTTGCGCGGTGAATTCATCAGGAGTTGGGACGACGGGCGAACTGTCGACAACGGACGTGTCATAGGCTCATGGCAGGCAGATGAATTCCGAAGCCACAGCCACGGCATCGGTGTCAACCACATGTCCGACACCGACAGGGGGAGCAATCCGTCAACCGTATCGATTGACACTGTTGGCCAAACCGAACCGGCTGGCGGCATTGAAACCCGCCCTAGAAATATTGCCCTGCTGGCATGCATCAAGGCATAAGTCACCTTAAACCGTTTAGAAAGGTAAAAAAATGACCCAAAACATCCAATGGACAAAACCCGTCTGCCAACTTGATGCCGACCATCTTTACATCGGCCAAACCACAGCCGATCTAGACATCATGGCACGAGATGGAAGCTATCTGATTCCCGCCGGTTGCATCGACACCGACCCGCCTCAAATCAGCGCAGACAAAGTCGCCCGCTGGAACGGCGAAGGCTGGGATGTCATCGAAGACCATCGCGGCAAAATTGCCTACCGAAAAACTGATGGTACAGCCGTTACCATCGACCAAATCGGCAGCCTTTCAGACGATCTGACTATGAGTGCCCCGCCGTCAGAATATTGCGAATGGGACGGAAAAAAATGGACGGAAAATCAAATCAAAAAAACAAAAGCAGAAGAGACTAAACTCGCCACCGCGAAAGTCATCGCCCTGTCTCGCCTCAATCAACGTGCCCAAGCCATCGTCAACGAACAAAGCGGCATGGATGACCTCCCTGCCTTTGAAGTGCAGAGCTGGCCAGTACAAGCATCTGAAGCACGCGCATGGCAGGCGGACAATTCCACTCAAACTCCTGTCCTTGACCAAATTGCCCAAGCACGAGGCATCAATCCTGACAAACTCAAAGCGGCTGCCCTCAAAAAAACCCTGGCCTATGAATCCCTTTGTGCCACCGTCGCAGGCAAAAGGCAGGCAATCGAGAAACAAATCGAAGCCGCTAAAACCTTAGACGAATTGAACACCATCAATACCGAAATCAGCTTGTAAGGTCGTCTGAGCATGAAACAAAGTATCAAAAACTATATGAGAAATATCGCCATCGCTGCCGACCAGCTCGCAAACGCCATGATTGCAGGCAGTCCGGACGAAACCGTCAGCAGCCGTGTCTACCGAGGTGCAGTGTTGGCCGTACATCCGAACCGCGCCGCCCGGATGGCGTATCGTACGATAAATACACTGTTTTTTTGGCAGGAAGACCATTGCCGCGCGGCCTACCTGCGCGAAAAGCAACGCGCGCATTTGCCGGATGGGTTGAAATGACTGCCCGCGTTGATTTTGCCGTCAAACAAGGTACCACCGTACCGCTGACCTTTGCCATACTTGACGGCAAGGGCAAGCCGCATCCATCGCTCAAACATCTGGACAGCGCGGTTCTGACCATCGTTCCGACAGCAGCAGAGGCGTTTACCTTGCCCCTCTCCATCAAGCCGGGCGGCATCGGTACGGTTTTGACGGCAGAGCAGACACGCGAATGGAGATGGCGGTGGGCACGGTACAACGTGCGCGTTACCGTTAAAGGCGTCGCCGCCGTGATTTACGAGGGCAATCTGACCCTTGAAACAGAGTTGGGAGCTTAGCAAATGGCAGAGATAAAAGGTGGAATTACCGTCAGCGGCGGCAGCGTTGATAGCATGCCAGTCATCCTTGATGGTCGGAAAAGTATTTACGAGGAAGCGATTGAAAAAGGCATCATAGATACGAATACGACCTATGAACAATTTTTAGAAAGCTTATCCATCAAACCAAATGAGATTAAAAAAGCTGTCAAGGATTTGGTTGATGAAAACTTAGAAAAAAAAGTTAATCAGGCGGTTGCGGTTGCAGTTGCCATGTTGGATTTAAGCAAAATACCAACACAACCGGCACTGACACAACCGGCACTGACACAACCGGCACCGACACAACCGGCACCGACACAACCGGCACCGACACAACCG